>JAGOIY010000001.1:0-34588 GCA_017995405.1 Candidatus Cloacimonadota bacterium | reverse complement strand
AATTCTCAATTCTCAATTTCTGCGTCCCTCAGCTCCGCCTTTTGGGTTGACAAGCATCCCGCCCCCGGATAATTGACACTCGCATAAATTTAGCATGGAGTTTCAATGAGCAAGAATAAACGCACGGCGATAGAACCGACCCGCGAGGAAAACTACGCGGAGTGGTATCAGCAGGTAATCCGGGCCGCCGACCTGGCTGAAAACAGCGATGTGAGAGGCTGTATGGTGATCAAGCCCTGGGGCTATGCCATCTGGGAAAACATCCAGAGGGTGCTGGACCAGATGTTTCGCGAGACCGGTCATCGCAACGCCTACTTTCCAATCTTTATCCCCAAGAGCTATTTCGAAAAAGAAGCCGAACACGTGGAAGGCTTTGCCAAGGAATGCGCGATCGTGACTCACAGCCGTCTGGAACCGGATGGAAACGGCGGTTTGAAAGTGGCGGGAGAGCTCACGGAGCCCTACATTGTGCGTCCCACCAGTGAAACGATCATCGGCGCTTCTTTTTCCAAGTGGGTCAATTCCTATCGCGATCTGCCGCTGTTGATCAACCAGTGGGCCAACATCGTGCGCTGGGAAATGCGCACCCGGCTGTTTTTACGGACCGCGGAATTTCTGTGGCAGGAAGGCCACACCGTGCATGAAACTGAAACTGAGGCCATGGATGAGACGATGAAGATGCTGGATGTATATGCCCGCTTCGCTTCAGATTATCTGGCCATTCCAGTGATCAAAGGTGAAAAGACGGAAGGCGAGAAGTTTCCCGGGGCCGTGAGCACCTATTGCATCGAAGCCATGATGCAGGATAAAAAAGCCTTGCAGAGCGGTACTTCCCACTTCTTGGGCCAGAATTTTGCCAAAGCCTCAAACATCCGCTATCAGAACCGCGCCGGCGAATTTGACTATGCCTGGACGACTTCCTGGGGTGTTTCCACCCGTCTGATCGGAGCTCTGATCATGGCCCACAGCGATGACAACGGCCTGGTGCTTCCTCCCAAGATCGCGCCTTCCCACATTGCCATCGTTCCTATATATAAAGACGATCAGGAAAAAGTGGCCGTGCTGGATATGGCCAATCAGATCGTGGAAATGTTCCGTGGCGCCATGCTGGATGATATCAGAATCTATACAGAACTGGACGATCGAGACCTCACCTCCGGTGAACGTAACTGGTATTGGATCAAAAAAGGCATCCCGCTCCGCATCGAGATCGGACCCCGCGATGTGGCTTCCCAGGCTGTGATGCTGGCCCGTCGCGATCAGGAGCCCAGAGACAAAAAGTCCGTTCCGCTGGTAGAGCTCAGAGAGCATGCCATCCAGGCGATGCTGGATATGCAAACCTCCATCTATCAGAACGCGGTGGCTTTCCGAAAGGCCAATACCGTCCGCATCGACAGCCGCGACGAGTTCTACAGCTATTTTACCCCCAAAAATGCCGAGCAGCCTGAGATTCATGGCGGTTTCGCGCTTTCTCACTGGTGTGGCGACGTAGCCTGTGAAGAGCAGATCAAGGACGATCTCAAGGTCACGGTGCGCTGCATACCCTTTGACGGTGAAGCGGAAGACGGGAACTGCGTGTGTTGCGGGAAAGCCTCTCATAAAAGGGTGATCTTTGCCAAAGCCTATTGATTTGAAGCCGGTCAGCAGTGCCGTCATCAGCATCGGAAACGAGATTCTGCTGGGTAAGACGGTCAATACCAACCTGGCTTATCTGGCTGCGGGACTGGCCGCTTTGGGAGCTCCGGTGCTGTATAGCGTCACGATCAGAGACGATGCCGATGAGATCACCAGAGCGCTGGAATACTGCACTGGCAGATATGACATCGTGATCAGCACGGGGGGATTGGGTCCCACCGCGGACGACATCACCAAAGCCACGATCGCGTCTTTCTTTGGCAAAGAGCTTGTCTTTCATCAAGATATCTGGGAGTTTGTGCAGTCTCTGTTTGCCAGACGGGGTCTGAAAGCTCCTGAGATCAATCGCTGTCAGGCTATGGTCCCGCGGGACTTTGTCGCGCTTGAAAACCAGATGGGAACGGCTCCCGGGCTGCAATACGAGTGGGACGGCAAGTGCTTTTTTGCACTCGCCGGAGTTCCAGTGGAAATGCGACATGTGTTTGATAACCATATCAGTTCCATCGTTCACGCGCGCTATCCTCATCTCAGCAAAGTGATTCAGCGCAGCATCCACACCTTTGGGATTTCGGAATCCGCTTTGGCAGAAAGGTTGGATACATCGTTAATTCCCAAGGACTTGGGATTTGCCTGGCTGCCTCAGACGGGCAGGGTGGACCTGAGAGTCTATGGGCACGACGAGAATATGATAAATGATACCGCGGACAAACTGATAGCCCAAATTCCTGAACTGGTGTGGGGCATCGATGAAGACACTCCCGCCGGGGTGTTGGGACGCTTGCTCAGAGATAAAAACTTGACAATATCCCTGGCGGAATCCTGTACGGGAGGCCTGGTCAGCAAGATTTTGAGCGATGAAGCCGGAGCTTCGGATTACCTGCTGGGAGGCGTGGTTAGCTATCATAATCAGCTAAAACACAATATATTGGGCGTTAGTGAAACGTCACTTGCTGAGCATGGTGCCGTGAGCGAAGAAACAGCATTAGAAATGGTGACCGGAATAAAAAGGTTGACAGATTCAGCTTGTGCTATTTCTGTGACAGGTATAGCCGGACCTTCCGGTGGAAGCGATTCCAAACCTGTTGGTACCGTGTATTTTGGGTTTTCTTATCTTGCTGAAGTCTGGACTCAGCGCCATGTATTTACGGGTTCCAGAGAGATTATCAGACATAAGGCGGCTGAAATGGCAATCCTGACTTTGGCAAAAAAGATCATGGGACGCGACCAATGAGAGTATTGGTGATAGGCAGCGGTGGCAGAGAACACGCTATCGCGTCTGCCTTCGCGCGCTCATCCAAAGTCTCAAATGTGTTAGTGGCCCCCGGTAATGCTGGCATCGCTAAAGATTTTGATACCCTTCCACTAAGCACGCTTCAGGAGCAGATTGATTATTGCGCCACATATCGTCCCGATCTTGTCTTCGTGGGTCCTGAACAGCCTTTAGAACGAGGCCTGGCGGATAGACTTCGAGAATTGGACATTCCGTGTGTAGGCCCTTCACAGGCAGCCGCAAGAATCGAAACCAGCAAGATTTTCGCCAAGCAACTCATGCAAAAATACTCTATTCCCACCGCGGCTTTTTTTCACACCTTTTCACTGGACGAAGCTTTGAGCTATTGCGCCGTTGACTGCAAGTATCCGGCTGTGATCAAAGCAGATGGACTGGCCGCGGGGAAGGGAGTTATCATAGTGCGGGATGCCATCGAAGCGAGGTCCGCGTTAGAGACCCTGATGGGCGTCCAAACCGATGGGAGGGCATACAATTCTCCTTCCAAACCTCAAAAAGGAGTAGTGATCGAGGAATACTTGAGCGGTTGGGAAGTATCTTTATTTGCCATAACCGATTCACAGGATTATGTAACGACCCTGTTTTCCCAAGATCATAAACAACTGCTGGACCATGACGCGGGCCCCAATACCGGTGGTATGGGTGCCTACGCTCCGGTCCCGGAAGCCGAGCCCTACAGGTCGGAAATCGAATCCCGCATTATAAGTCCCGTTCTGGCAGCCCTTCGCGACGAAGGCTGTCCATTTTCCGGGATTTTGTATTGCGGATTGATGATCACCGCTGAGGGGGCCAAAGTGATAGAATTCAACTGCCGGTTTGGCGATCCCGAGACACAAGCGCTGCTCCCTCTGTTGGATACGGACCTGGTGGAGATTTGCCAGGCCATCGTGACTGGGCAGGTCAGAGACCTGAAACTACACTGGCGCGATCAATCCTGCGTGGCGGTAGTGATGGCTTCCGGAGGTTATCCAGGCAACTTTGCCAAAGGATATGAACTGCAGATACCGGCCATTTTGGAGTCCAGGCTATTCTACTCCGGGGTTGAGAGTAAAGACGACATGCTGGTAAGCAGTGGAGGCAGAGTGCTTTGCGTCTCGGCCACGGGGCCAGATAAAGATTCTGCCCGCGCTCAGGCATACCGGGATATTGATCAGATCCATTTCCAGAACATGCACTTCCGCAAGGACATAGGCTTGCGCAAGAATGATCTATAGTTTAGGGTTACGCGTTTACCTTACGCGAGACCCGCAGCCTGCACATTGCGTAACGCATAACGCGTAACGCGTAACCAAGAATGAACAAGGCGGTCTAAATGAAGCTACATATATGGTTGCCGCTCCTGCTGGTCCTGCCATTGGCACTTTCTGCCACTGGCATCAGTGTGAGCAGCGAGACACCTGATGAGTTGATTCTGGAGTTCCAGCTTCCGGAATACAGCATCGAGCACAGCAGAGACGGCAGTACCACCTGGCAGAGAATCGTGTCGGATTACGGCAACGTGGATGCTCAGGAAGGTTATCCTGAGCTGAGAGCTTACTCGGAGGCGATAGCCGTTCCGGTGGATGGAGACATCAGCATTCAGGTGCTGAGCTCAAAAAGCAGCGTCATCAAAAACATCAATCTCTACCCCGCCAAAAAGATGGTGGTGGGCGATTGGGAAGTGGACTACGAGTTTTTCCAGGACCCCCGGATATACAACAGCAAACAGCTATATCCTGAAAGCATTGCCTCCAAAAGCGAAGCGGCTTTTATCGGTGACCGGCGCTTTATTCCCATCCGGATCAATCCTTTTCAATACCGTCCGGCCCTCAAAGAGTTGACGGTGCATAGCTCGATCAGGATTCGCGTGAGTATCATCGGTGATAAATCCCAGGCCAAAAACTGGCAGTTCTCGCAGAATCCCATCGATAATGTGGCGGATAGGTTTTTTCTGAACAATGCCAGTTCCAAAGCCTGGAGATTGGAAAAAACCAGAGACGGCAGTTATCAGTCCCCCAAAAACGGCAGCAGTCAGGTTTCACGGATCCAGCTGATCGTCGATAAAGATGGGATCTATAAAGTAGACAAGGCCTTTCTGCAAAACCTGATCAGCACCGAGACGGACTCTCTGGGCCTGACCATGGCCTGGGACCTCAGTGCTCTTGATCCCCGCAGACTGGAACTCAGTGATGAGAACGGGACGGTCCCTATCCACTTTGTGGGCGAAACCGATGGGGCGTTCAACAGTGGCGACTACTTTGAGTTTTATGGCCGTCGTCATGCTGGAGATACTGGCTACATGGACGATTACACCGCCGAAAACGTTTACACGCTTTATCTTAAGGACACTCTGGGTGCCAGGATGGCGGTTGAAAACGGTGGCTTGATCGAGTATAGCAGCGGTAATTACATATCTCCCGACGCTTATGAATACACCGCGATATTCCAGGAGCAGTCTGTAAGTGACAAACTTGGCAGAGGGTGGAGTGCCGCCAACCCCACTTATTATAAAGAAGACGTGTGGTTTTGGAAAAAGATCAGCGCTCCCAATCTGGAAATCGTGCCCATCGAACTGCAGTTTCCGATCGACAGCACTATCCGTACTGCCAGTGCCAAGGTTGCCCTGCATGGCCTCACCTATTCAGAAACCCTGATCCCTGGCCAGTGGGACCACGAAGCATCTGTGCGCTTGAACCAGGCAATGATCAACACTCATACCTGGGTAGGCCAAACAGAGCAAGTGTTCCAAAACGCCAACCCCATACCCAATTCCTTTATCCGGAACGGCACCAACAACCTCTTTATCAGCCTGTCTGGTAACACCGTGATGGGGGATAGGGAACAGGTCTTGCTGGACTACGTGGAGGTCAAGTATTGGCGGCAATACAAGACCACCGAAGACTTTATCAAGTTTACCAAACCCTCCAACCGCCCTGGAGGCCTCTATCAGTTTGCCCTGGAAGGCTTTTCGAGCGGGGACATATCGGTTTACAAAATCGGTTCCAGCGTCTTCAACAGCGTCCAGATCGAATCTTTCGACCTCAACGGCATGGCTCCCTGGACCGTTACTATGCAGGACAGCGTAGCCTCCACGGCTATTGAATATTACGCATGCACCGAGAGCCAGAAGATGATTCCCAAGCTGGCCAGGCTGGATATCCCATCCGATCTTAGGGATCCTTCCAATCAAGCTGAGATCATCGTGATCAGCAGGCGGGACCTCTTGAATTCCGAGGGCGGTACCAGGATTAAAGACCTCTACGAGAGCAAGGGATACACCGTCATGATGGTGGATATCCAGGACGTGTTTGACGAGTTCAACAGCGGTATCCGGGACGCACAATCCATTAAAAGCTTGTTATCCTACGCTTACAACAACTGGGCGGAACCGCAACTGCGGCATGTGCTGTTACTGGGTGAAGGAGTAGATGATGAGCGTGACAACAGCCCTTCCAGACAGTATGCAGTAATCCCGGTCAAAAAGACCTGGACCTACAAGCATGGCGCAACGGCTTCAGACAACTGGTATGCATGCATTGTCGGAAATGATACGGTGCCAGACATATCCATAGCCCGAGTGGGAGTGTGGAGGACAGACCAGATCCCTGCGGTGGTTACAAAAATGGAAAACTACCACAACAATCCTCTGCCCAATCGGCTCTGGAACAGCCATCTCACCTTCACTTCCGGAGGGAAGATCACCGATTCCAATGATATCTTTGCCCAGCAGTCCGAGCGGATCAAACGCAGGAACGTATCAGACGATTATCGCGTCACCCGGGTTTATACTTCCACGCAAACCGTGAGCCCGGATTACTTTGGCGGCACCTTTGCCCTCAAGGATGCCATCAACAGCGGCACCCAGTACGTGCAGTTTATGGGCCATGGCGGAGGTCGTATCTGGGCGGATTATAACCTTTTCAATTTCAACGACGTGGCCACTTTGAACAATCAGACTTATCCGATCGTGGTGAGCCTGGCTTGTTATGCCTCGGCTTTTGATACCAACGGCTCCGCGTCTATCAGTGAAGCCCTTATCATGCAGGCCGACAAAGGCTCGATTGCCACTCTGGGATTCAGCGGCCTGGGTTATCTGGACCAGGATGAAGATTGGGGCCTGGCCTTGACGGAAGCTCTTTTCAAAGAAGACTTTCCTTCGGCGGGCGAAGCGGTCCAATTTGCCCTGGCAAGATTCTTCACCACAACGACTTCCACCGCGGCCCGTTATGCCCTCACAAACGGAGCTTCATATATGGGAGATCCGACGATCAAACCCAGAAAGCCGGTAAGAGACGCTCAGGTTGGCGCGGTATCCCACGTGCTCGCTCATGGCGATACGCTCAGAGTGAACGCGGTTTTTCCAAGCACGGTCACCGCGGCGCGTCTGTATATCATGAAAGAGAACGAGAAGGTGATCAACGTCCCCTTCGACCTTCCGGTGATCAATGGCAACTACAATGCCAGCTATGTGGTCCCCGCCACAGGCGAAGATCCCTATACCCGCAAAATCTATGTGGCTGGATATTCCTCTCAGAACGAGTATGTGGGTGTATCGGCATTTGGAGTGGGACGGCCAGCCGTTTTTCATCATGCCATAGAACCTGCGACCCCGGCCTGGAGAGATTCCGTGGCCTTTATGGCCAGGGCTTTTTCCTCGACGCCAATTCTTTCCATGACCTGCAAAGTGCGCACCGATAGTGTGGGAACTACGATCAACTGGGTCGATCTGCCTATGCAGCTTACTGACCCTGACAACAATACCTGGACTACCACAGGTCGCCTGGATCCCCAAATAACTGGAAAAGAAGTGTTTTATAAATACTCGATCAGCACCCAGGACAGCACCGGGACCGTGGTTTATGAATCCTTTCTGAGTAATCTGGTGTACGCGGGGCCCGACCTTTTTCTCCGAGACATCAAACTGGACAATGAGGATGGCGAGTTCGCGCTCAAGGTGTTGGTATCCAATGTGGGTAATGCGGAATCGGCAGACACCGATCTGCGCTTGTATGTGAGCATCAATGGCGCAAACCAGACACAGTTCAGCACCCAGGTGCTTGGTCCATTGGCGGTAGAAGAAATGCGCTGGGAATCCATTCCCCTGGCAGGTCTGCCCAGCGGAAACGTCAATTTTGAAGTCCGGGCCAATTGGGGCAACAGCTTCCCGGAATGGCATCTATTCTATAATACCAACAACATCATCACTTTGACGCTGCCTTATAACTACCATAGTGTCGATTCCAATGGTCTGGTCATTCCCTCCGTGGATGCCAATGTCCTTTGTGAAATTCCCGCGGACCTGGTGCCATCCGGAAGCTCAGCAGTCTTTTATGTGAACAGCGTGGGCACCCTGACTGCCAGCAACCAGCCAGATATCCACCCCATAAAACTTCTTTCTTCAGACGGGGCTGCCAATCCGGTATCCTCTCTGGCATATGAGATCAAGACCCTGAACGAAGCGCTCGTGGACTCCACCGGCACCTTTGTGGGTGGAAAAAGGATGAAACTCACCTTCTTCTACAGCGCTCTGGACCAGACCACTCAGAGCCAGGAAGCAGAAAACTCCTACAAGATATACCGTTGGGACGCTTCTGGCAGAAAATGGATCCTCCAGGGTGGTAATATCTCCGCGTCAGAGGATAGAGTCGTCTTTGAAGTCAGAAGACACGGCATCTACACTATCTTCCGCAACCGGGACCTGATCAGGCCTACTATCGACGTAAATGTGCAGGACCAGGAGTTTACCATCGGCGGCTATGTTTCCGGGAAAGGCACGATCTCTCTGCTGCTCAGCGATGCCAACGGGATCGACGTGTTTGACAACTCGATCAAACTCTACCTCAACGGCACCCAAGTGCAGGATAACGAGTATGTGGCTTCGATAAATCTGGATAATATCAACCGCATCCCGATCAAGTATCAGCTCAATCTACAAAGGGGCAACTACACCCTGGTGGTGGATTGTAAGGACGTGAACGGAAACTTCAACACCCGCGAAATTCAGTTTATTGTCAACGAAACCTTCAACATCACCAAGATCGGCAATTATCCCAATCCCATACTGGGAAGAGCAGAAGACCCCAAAAATGACGGTCGCACCAGATTCACCTATGTGCTGACCGACGATGCCGATCAGGTTACCATCAAAGTTTACACGGTAGCCGGACGTCTGGTGAAAACCTTTACCAATCTGCCCACGGGAGTGGGTTATCATGAATATCCCCGCACGCTCTATGCCTGGGATTGCAAGGATGAAGCAGGCTTCCCGCTGGCTAATGGCGTGTATTTTTACAAAGTGATTGCCCGTAAAGGCAACAAGACTATTGAGAAGACCATGAAAATGGCCATCCTCAAATAGGAGAGCAGATGAAGCAGCAATTTATCATAACTGAGCAGGATGAGAGAGCTGAGATGACTGGTTGTCACAGCCCTCGAACCCTTCCACCCTTCCATGCCCCCAGACTCCTTCTGATATTCCTGGCCTGTGTGTCCATTCTCTCTTTGAGCGCTGGACGCTATGCGGGAGACTTTATGATGATCGGGGCCGGAGTCCGGCCGCTTGGAATGGGAGGAGCGTTTTCAGCCTTGGCTGATGACGGTTCCGCGATCTTTTGGAATGCTTCCGGTATTGCAGGCATCACAGAAAGGGAAGTGGCGGCCATGCACGCTTTTCTGTATGGAGGGCTGGCATCCTATGACAATCTCAGTTATATCCAGCCACTGCCAAACGGGGTGAGCATTGGTCTCAATCTCACCAGACTCACGGTAAGCGATATCCCGTATTTTTCGGAAAGCTATCTGATCGGGACGAATGTGGACCAACGTATCAACAACAGCGCCTACCACTTGCCTGGAGTCCCGGACAGCGAGTTTGACAGTACCGATGATCTTTATCAGTTTGCCTTTGCCAAGCATTTTCGCTATGACGCCAATATGGGCTGGTTGTTCTTTGAAATTCCCTTTGATTTCTACCTGGGCGGTAACGTCAAGTTTATCAAACGGAAACTGAGGACAAACTACGGAACCGGGACTGGTGTGGACCTGTCGTTTAAGATCACTACAGATATGGGCGTGATCTTCGATGTGGAGGAATTGGGGAAGCTGGATTTTGCCATGAATTTCCAGGATGTAGCCGGAACCGATATCGCGTGGGACACGGTGAACAAGATCAAGGACGAAGTGCTTTTCAACACCAAACTGGGCCTCGCCATCCGTCAACCCATACCCCCTCTGAAATCAGAACTCAAACTGGCCTACGATTATGACTATGTATATGAAGGCACCAGCCACTATGGCGTGGAGTGGGACTATAACAACAAAGGAAGCCTACGGGCGGGATATTATGACAAGAATATCAGCCTGGGTGCTTCAGTAAAGATCTACGACGTAAATCTCGATTACGCGCTGGTTACCAATCCGGTCGGTGTCACAAACCGTCTGGGTTTGCGCTTGAGATTCTGACCCGGGAGAATACCATGTCCAAAACCCTGCAACTTATTGCCCTGCTCATGTTAACCGTGATTTTAATATCATGCTCCGGCACTGATAAACCGGAAGAAGACACCACTCCACCTTTTCCACCCACCATGGTTCCCCACCTGGGAGACGTGGGAGATCCACCCACCACCTATTATGGACAATCGGCGATTCTGACGGAAGACAATAACGGCATCGACACGGTTGCCGACGGAAACTGGATCAGGATTGCCTGGAAACCCTTTATAGATGAAGATTTGAACCTGGTACGGATCTGGCGCTTTGACGAATTCAATCCCACTCCGGTGCAGATTGATTCCATCGCTCCCAACAATGACTACTATCTGGACAGCCGGGATCAACTACCCGAGAGAATCTGGTATTCATATTTCATTGACATAGTAGACTTTGCCGGCAATACAGCCCGGTCTGACACTGTATCCTATGCCCTCCTGGCCAAACCGGTGCTTCTGGACCCTCCCAATGGGGCCACCATTTCTCCGGTAGGGGCCAGAGTATATTGGAACAGCAGCGGTTTTGCCTCCATTTACAGGCTGGTTTTGTTTGATTCCAATCATAACTATCTGTGGCATCAGGACCTCCCCACTGCGATGGAAGAACAGCTCTTTATGGACATTCCGGTAAATCTGCTCACTCAGCACTCCGGCGAAGGGATTTACTGGCGCATTGATTCCTTTGACTGGGATGAAGAACGTCAGCAGTATCTGGGTGCTGAATCTTTGGAACGGATCGTCTATATCCAGTGATTTAACCCTCTACGTGAAGCCCTGCCATCTTGGACAGGGCTTCACGTTTCTGTTAAGTAAGGAATTTCGGCAGAAATAGACTATTATTGCGACTTTCTAAGCGTCTGTGGGCTGGATGATTAGGCTGGGAATCATAGTTTTACGGGCTGAAGGACATCAGCTTTTTTGGGCTTAGGTATCAATCTTGCTTATCTTATAAGGACAATGAATTGAGCTTGGAATTTTTGTTAACCAAATATAACTAAGAAGAATGAAAGGAGAGGAGATGAAGAAGCACTTCATACTACTCATGCTACTGAGCCTTGCGGCCTTATTAATGGCAGCGCAGGGAAGCATCGTGTTTTCTCAGAATCCCAGTTCTGTGCAGCTTCTGCGTGAAGCGCAGAATGGGTTGAGCGTACGCTACACCCTGGACAAATTGGATTACCAGGATATGGACACCCCTGAAGGAAGATTTACAGACCTGTCTGTTCAGCATTATACCAGCACCAATCTGACCGGCCTGCCAAAGCTGCCATTGCAGAGGCAGATTATTGCCGTCCCGGAAGGTGCCACCGTGGTGCCCAGCATCGTAACCGCACAAAGACAGATTATTGCGTTGGCTTCCCGCGGGATCAATTATCCGATCATGCCACGCCAGGAATCCGTCTCCAAGAGCGCTAATCCTGCCGACATTTCTTTTGAGGTCAACCGCGATTTCTACAACCGCTCAGCCTGGACTCAGGAACCCTTCGTCCGGGTGGAAGAGATCGGTTACATGCGTGGTGTCAGACTTTTTGCCCTGGATTTTATGCCTGTGCGTTACAATCCCGCTCAGGGCGAGATCGAAGTGATCGTCGAAGCTGAGATCAGAGTGGACTTCGCCGGGGCCGATCTGGCTGCCACCGAAGCTCTCAGAGAACGTTATTACTCGCCCGCTTTTAATGGCATTTACCAGAAAAGCCTGCTTAACCCATTAGACAACAGGGCTACTCTGAACCGCTATCCCATGAGCTATCTGATCATCACACCTCCCAACTTTGTGACTGCCCTGCAGCCCTTTGTGGATTGGAAGATCAAGGAAGGCTTCAACGTGATCGTGGCTACCACAACTCAGACGGGTACCACCGCAAACGCGATCAAAACTTATCTTCAGAATATCTGGAACAACGCCACAACCGCCAACCCCGCACCCAGTTATCTGCTCATCGTTGGTGATGTCGCTCAGGTGCCATCAAATACAGGCACAACCGGTTCCCACGTGACGGACCTCACGTATGTCCGCCTTCAGGGCACCGACTTTGTGCCAGAAATGTACTTTGGTCGTTTTTCCGCCACCACCGAAGCCCAGGTGACCAACCAGGTCAATAAGACTCTCATGCATGAAATGTACACCATGCCCAGCGATGCCTATCTTGGCGACGTGGTCATGATCGCTGGTGCCGATCCCAGTTGGGCCCCCACGCATGCCAATGGCCAGATCAACTACGGGGTCAACAACTATTTCAATCCCGCTCACGGAATCAATAGCTTCACCTACATGTATCCGGCTTCAGGATCCTCAGACAGCCAGATCATCCAGAACGTCTCCAACGGAGTGGGCTATGTAAACTACACTGCCCACGGCAGTGAGACCAGCTGGGCCGATCCCACTTTCAGAGTAGCTAACGTCAACGGGCTTCAAAACGTCAACGAATGCCCGGTTGTGGTTGGCAACTGCTGTCTCACCAGCGCTTTCAACACCAACGTCTGCTTCGCGGAAGCCTGGCTGAGAGCCGAAAACAAGGGCGGAGTGATCTATATCGGCGGCACCAACAGCACCTATTGGGACGAAGATTACTGGTGGGGAGTAGGTTACAAGCCCCCCGTGGTAGGTTCCGGCTCTCCTTTCATCGCTGGCCGGACCGGTGCCTACGACTCGATGTTCCACGAACATAACGAGCCCCTGGCCGATTGGGCTACGAGTGTCGGCGCCGCCACTTTCATGGGCAATATGGCTGTGGTGCAGTCAAACAGCGCCCGCATCAACTATTATTGGGAGATCTATTCCGTGATGGGCGATGCCAGCCTGATCCCATATCTTGGGATTCCCGCTTTGAATTCTGCTGTGGTTCCCGAGACGATCTTCCTCGGCATGGGTAGTGCTGATATTATCGCTGACCCCTACAGCTATGTGGCCATTTCGATGAATGGCATTTTGCACGGTACCGGTTTGGTGGATGCCACTGGCAATATGACCCTGAGCTTCACTCCTTTCACGGAGCCGGGAACAGCCCAGCTGGTGATCACGCGCTCCATGCGTAAACCCCTGATCGCCAACATCCAGGTGATTCCCAATTCCGGGCCCTATGTGACCGTCAGTCCCATCACCGTCAACGATCCTAACCAGAATGGCCTGGCCGAAGCCGGTGAGATCATATCCATGGACATCAGCTTTAACAATGTAGGAGTAGTGGAAGCCACTGGCCTCACTGCCAGCCTCACTACCACCAATCCCTGGGTATCACTACTAACGGCCAGTTCCCCGATTCCAAACGTGCCAGCAGGCAGCAGCATTGATGTCACAGACCTGTTCAGCGTTCAAATCAGTCCCATGATTCCTGATCAGCAGGTCATCAATTTCGACATAAGCATCACAGACGGCAGCAATACCTGGTCCTCAAGCCGCAGTATCACTGCATACGCTGCCGATCTTCAAATTACTGGCGTGACCATGAACGACGGCAACACCAATGGCTTCCTCGAGCCCGGTGAAGTAGTTACCATCCAGATGGCCTTAGCCAACAACGGCCACATGCCCATCAGCGGTGGAAGCATGGTGATCGTGCCCAACCATCCTGGCGTAACTCTGGACAACGAAAGCTTTGTCCTGCCCCCTATGTCGATTGGGGCCAGCGCTCAAATCAGCGTGATCGCCTTTTTGGCTGGTGACTTGCAGACAGGAACGGTGATTTCTCTGGGAGTTGCTATCAATGCCGGCGCGCAGATGATCAACCACACCATTTCTATGCCGATTGGCATGACTGGCGAGGATTTTGAAGCCGGAAACTTCAACAACTATCCCTGGACTAACAACAGCCCCGTTCCCTGGACCATTCAGAGCGGTGCAAACAACTCCCATGGTGGCACTTACGGTGCCAAATCCGGCACCATATCGCACAATGGTACCACAGAGCTGTCTTTGACCCTCAACGTTGGCGCGGCCGGAAACATCAGCTTCTGGAGAAAGGTCTCCAGCGAGAGCGGATACGATTTCCTGCGCTTTCTGATGAACGGTACTGAATTGGCCTCATGGAGCGGAACTCAGGATTGGACCCAGATGAGCTATCCAGTCCAGCCTGGTCCGAATACCTTTAGCTGGAGATACACCAAGGACGGATCTGTGAGTTCCGGAAGCGACTGCGGCTGGGTGGACGATATCATCTTCCCGATGGCTGGCAGTTCCAGCGCGGCCATTTTCTATTGTCCCAATGAGGCCATCTCTTTCACGGAAGTTGCCGCTGGCAGCACTGTGAGTGCCGACCTGGTGATTCGCAATCTGGGCAATATTACTATGAGTGGCATGATCACTATGCCCACTGGTTTCGTGCTCTCGATGAACGGCACCGTCCTGCCTCCCGATTATTCCTACAACCTTGAGGCCGGGCTCAATCAGGTGTTTATGGTCAGCTACACTGCTCCCACTCCAGCCATCAACCTCGACGATGTGATCATCGTTTCATCCAATGATGCCAACAATCCTGCTGTGATGATCCCAATCACAGTAAGCGCGGTGGTAGCAAACGATGATCCTGTGATTCCAGCCGTCACCAAGCTGGAAGGCAACTATCCCAACCCCTTCAATCCAGAGACTGCCATCCGCTTCTCGACCCGTGAAGCTGGTCCCGTGAGGCTCAGTATCTACAACCTGAAAGGTCAGCTCGTGAAATCCCTGCTCAATTCAAACCTGCCAGCCGGCAATCACAGAGTGATCTGGAACGGCAAAGACGAGAGCGGGCGCAGCGTCTCCAGCGGTATTTATATGTATCGCATGGAAGCGGCCGGTTACTCAAAAACCCTAAAAATGATGTTGATGAAATAAATCAATCTGTCCAGGCGGCATCAATTGGTGCCGCCTGGATGTTTTGGAAAATGAGTTGATCATGAGGCCCGTTTTTTTTGGTTGACAGATTTTGCGGTCCACATAATCTACTCATTTTAGCAGAGATTAACACTGAAGCGGAGAATGCCGGTCTCAGACTTTCGTCGGATCGGAATCCTACGCTCCTCATACATTAAATAAAAGTCGTGAATCCATGGAGGATCCAATGAAACATTTGATACTGACCCTGACCCTGTTGCTCACCCTTTTGGGACTGACAGCGGAGCAGGTGACCGTCGGACCCAATCAAAACCAGGTTCGGCTTGTCCAAAGCCAGTCCGACAACATGGTCCTGGAGCTCACTCTGGGCCATTTCAACCGGGAAGCCGTTCAAATCAACGGCAGCACTTGGTATCATATCGATCTTAAAAAAGCTGGCTTGACTCTGGAGAGCGGTTTGCCTCAGCTTCCTGTGATGGCCGGCAGTGTGATCATCCCCAACACGGCCAGGATGGAGCTCAGCACCGTCCTCAGCGAGTATGTGGATATTCCCATGCAGGTGGCACCCTCCAAAGGCAATTTGACCCGTGATATCGATCCGGACAGCGTCCCCTACAGCTTTGCACCCTTCTACTCCGGGACCGAAGCATGGCCCCAGAGCAACTCCGAATTGACTGAGCCATTTATCCTCAGGGACTATCGTGGCATCACGGTCCGCTTCGTGCCTTTCAGCTATTTCCCCTCCACCGGAACTTTGAGAGTATACACCAAAATCCAGGTAGCGCTCAACAACACCGGCACGGACCTCACCAATTCCCTTTCCGTTCCCAAGAACAGCTATAGCGAGGAGTTTGAGGGCATCTACGAAAACATGTTCCTCAACTTCCAGCAGGCCAAGTATCCCTCTCTGGCAGAACAGGGACGCATTCTGGTGATCAAGCACAACATGTTTGACGCTGATATCATGCCCTGGGTGAACTGGAAGCGTCAAAACGGCTATCAGGTGGACGTGGTGGATGTCAGCGTGGCTGGCCCTACCGCCAACAATATCAAAACCTATATTCAAGGCCAGTATGACCTCAACAATGGCCTGATGTTTGTCCAGATCGTGGGCGACGCTCCTCAGGTGCCTACCCTCACTTCGGGTGGAGGAGGCTCTGATCCTTCCTTCGCGCTTCTGGCAGGAGGCGACAGCTATCCCGATATCTATGTGGGCCGCTTCTCAGCCCAGACCGTCACGGAGCTTCAGACCCAGGTCACCAAAGCCGTGGAATACGAAAGAGATCGCGTAGCCGGCAATGTCTGGCTCCAAAAGGCAATGGGCATCGCTTCCAATGAAGGCGGCGGCTCACAAGGCGATATGGGAGAAAGCGATCAGGCCCACATGGAACTGATTCGCACGGACTTGCTTGGTTATGGCTATACTTCCGTGGACCAAATGTATCAGACCCAGGGAGCCACAGCCGCACAGGTGAGCGCCAATCTCAACCAGGGACGGGGCTTTATCAACTATGTGGGGCACGGATCTGACACCTCCTGGGTGACCACAGGTTTCAGCAACACCCACGTCAACGCTCTCACCAACGACAACATGCTGCCCGTCATCGTCTCGGTAGCCTGCGTAAATGGCAACTTCACCAGCCAGACCTGTTTTGCCGAAGCGTGGCTGAGAGCAAAAAACAACAGCACCGGCGAGCCCACTGGCGCTGTAGCAATGTATGCCAGCACCGTCAACCAGGGTTGGAATCCTCCCATGCGCGGACAGGATGAAGTCACCGACCTCCTGGTCGCGGAAGCCAAAAAGACCATCGGCGGCCTCTATTTCAACGGCTCCTCCAAAATGATAGAAGTATATGGCACCAGCGGCATCAGTGAGTATAAAAACTGGACCATCTTTGGAGACGCGTCTCTAATGGTGCGCACCAAAGACCCCATGCCCTTGACTGCCAACTACAATCCCATCCTCTTCATGGGAATGAACAGCTTCACCGTGGATACTATCGCCGGGGCCAGAGTGACCCTTTCAGCCAATGGTACCGTCTATGGTCACGCCATAGCCGATCTGACTGGAAACGCGGTGGTTTCGATTCCCACCCCTCCAGTGGAACCGATGGACCTCACCCTCACCATTACAGCTTTCAACCGTGAAGCCCATATCGCCACCGTTCAGGTGCTTCCCTCCACTGGACCTTATGTGGTGGTTACCGGAATGACCGTGACGGACAACAACAACAACCAGGCTGACTTTGGCGAAACCGTCAACATCGGCTTTGGCCTCAACAACGTGGGCTCCGGTGCCGCTCAGGGAGTGGTGATGAATCTCAGCACCACCAGCCCTTATTTGACCGTCCTGAGTGGACAGGACAGCATCGGTGACATCCCGGCTGAAACTACCGGCGGTACTGTCACCGGCTTCACAATTCAAATCGCTGCCAACGCACCCGATCAGCATGTGGCCCCTCTGGACCTGTTGATCACCCTGAGCGACAACACCACCTATGCCTACACCCGCAACCTCACTGTCAACGCTCCCAACATGCAATGGGGTGCCCTTTTGGTGGATGACAGCGTGGGCAACAACAATGGCCGGGTCGAAGCTGGCGAAACCGTCACTCTGAGCTTTCCGATCAACAACCTCGGTGGTGCTCAGGCCAACGATCTGATCAGCGCTTTGGCAATCAACAACGGGACCAACGTCTCAGACCCTGTGCAGACCACCTTCACAGCCCTTCCGGCCGGTGGCAGTGTCAATATGATTTACACCGTCACCTTCAGTTCACAGATCCCGGTAGGTACCACCATCAATATGACTGCCATGGTATTCAGCGGAATGTACAGCGCCATGCAGACCTACACGATGAACGTGGGCCAGGTGATGGAAGGCTTCGAAGGAGGTTTTGGTGGCTATGACTGGGTGTTTGCCAACGGCAACTGGACTACCGTTCCGGGAAGCTACAACGGCACCACGGCTGCCAGGTCGGCCACGATCTCACACAACCAGAATACTTCGATGTCTGTGACCATGGTCAGTCAGGCTGCCGGAAACATCTCATTCTGGAAGAAGGTTTCTTCCGAGCAGAACTATGACTATCTGAAATTCTATATCAACAACACCCTCAAAAACCAGTGGAGCGGCACCAATGACGTCTGGAGCCAGCTCACCTATCCCGTCAACGCTGGCACCAACACCTACAAGTGGGAGTATGTCAAAGACAGTATGGTCTCCAGTGGTGACGATTGCGCCTGGATCGACGACATCATCTTCCCCTCCACAGGTGGGACCACCGGAGCTCCCATGATATCCATGGATATCACCAGCCTGGATTACGGTGACATCCTCCTGGGTGAGACTCCTGTCCTGCCCGTCACGATCAACAACGTGGGTGACGCGGTGTTAATCGGCACGGTGGAAACATCCGCTCCCTTCAGCATTGTCGATGGTGGAGGCAACCTACTCGAACAGATGAATGTGGTGATCCAGCCTTCCAGCTTCCTCCAGTTCGATCTGCGGTTCGCTCCCAGCGCGGCTGGCAGCTTCGATGGCAGTCTGATTATCAATACAGATGATTCTGCCAATCCTAGCATCGTGATCACCCTCAGCGGCACCGCCAATCCAGTCGCGAACGACGATCCCATCCTGCCAGCTGTAACAGCTCTCAAGGGCAACTACCCCAATCCCTTCAATCCCCGCACCACGATCAGCTACAGCGTCAAAGAGCAAGGTCCCGTTTCCATCGGCATCTTCAACCTCAAAGGCCAGCTCGTCAAGACCCTGGTCAGCGAAGCCAAAGCTGCCGGAGACCACACTGTGGTCTGGGAAGGCGATGATGATAATGGACGTCAGGTCTCCAGCGGAATCTATCTCTATAAGATGTATTCCGGCAAATACACCAGCACCAAGAAAATGATCATGATGAAGTAATTCATTAGGGATCAAAAGAATACAATGAAGCGGAGCGGGAGACTGCTCCGCTTCTCTATTATGCCGACGAACAGAACTTCATGGAAAAACCTGTGCATACCGCCGTTGCAATGGCTAATAAACTTATGCGCGACTATTAGTTACTTATTCATAAGAGCCGTCATGCGAACAGGCATCTCCCACCCAAGCCCAACAAATTGGGGATGGGTCCGATGTGATCAGGGCAAGGATGTGCTCAACGGTTATGGTTGAGCTAAAGACCATAGCCGTGCCGGGAAGCTGAGTTTCAGAAACACACCTCCCATTCGTTCCCAGTTACCCGCCGTAGAGATGCCGTGCGCTCTCCGGCGTTTTTCGGGGGAGGAGGCACGGTATCTCTACGGCGGGTAACCAGCAAGGAACCTGAGGAACTCGTCGAGACCATTGAATAATCGGTATCACTGGCTTCAGAGCTAGTGAAAAACATCACCTTGACCGTCTTGGAGTTCGAAGCCCCAAACAAATTGTACGTTTATCTCTATACCTGATGGGGCGTTGGACTTACGTGCAGTACTTCGAAGACATATATCTCGCGGGTGTACTGGTTGAAGTCCAATCGGCCCGCAAACTCGCTGCCACGCATACAGTTATCGTGGCCGCTTGAACTCCAACGGGGCTTATGTTAGTCTCTTGTTTAGTCAGTTTTTGCACAAGCTCTGAAGCCAGTATTACGGCTATGTGCAACGGTCTATCGTTGATAGCAGGAATCATTGAAAACTGAGGTATATGTCCCGGGGGAAGAATACTGGTTGACAGAAACAGCGCCCTGAGATTTGTGGAACTACAAACGAAGCTTGTCTGCTTCTGCCTTACCGCAAAGGCGCGCGTAAGGCCATGAAATAAAAGCGAATATCATAGATATTTATCGTGAAGCAGGCGAAGCCGATGAGGTTTCGCCTTTTTCATTTCCGGTAAGAAGGAGGTTCTTATAATCCGGATAAAGCGTGGAAAGGCACGTACCAAAGAGGTAGTGCCGAAGGAAAGGATAAACGGCCAGATCACGTCTTCCAATGTACGTCTGATCGGAGCTGACGGACGTCAGGTGGGTGTCGTGTCCATCCGTGAAGCATTACGCAGAGCCGAAGAGCAGGATCTGGACCTGGTGGAGATTTCCCCCAACGTGGATCCTCCCGTGTGCCGTATAACGGACTTCAGCAAGTATTATTTCCAGAAAGAGAAAAAAGCCAAGGAAGCCCGTAAAAAACAGCATGAAGTGGAAGTGAAGGAGATCAAATACGGTCCCAACACTGAAGATCATGACTACGGCTTCAAAAAGAACAATGCCATCAAGTTTCTCAAGCAGCACAACAAGGTCAAGTTCACGGTGCGCTTCAGGGGACGTCAGATGGCTCACAAGGAATTGGGATTCAACCTGTTGGAACGCATCAAAGCCGATCTTGCGCACATCGCGGACGTCGATGCCGAGCCCGTGTCAGACCGCAATCTGCTGTTTCTGGTGATGAGCCCCAAAAAGGAAATAGACAAGATCCTGGGCGGGGAGAAGAAAGCCACTCCAGTGGCCGAAGAAGCCGCTCCAGCCGTTCCTGAGACCGTAGAACCCAAGCCCGAAAGCTAAAACCAACCCTGCCAGGCTGCAGTGGCGATTCCAGAAAGCCAGACACCGCGGACGAAGATGTTTGCGGATTCATTCTGATCGCCAAGCCCAGCCAAGGCTTGCATAAATTGATATAAAATAAGGAGATAAAGATGCCAAAGATCAAGACAAACCGTTCCGCGGCCAAGCGGTTCAAGGTTACCGGTTCCGGCAAGATTGTGCGTCACCATGCCAAGAGCGCGCATATCAAAACCAAGAAATCACCCAAGCTGAAACGCCATCTGCGCGCCAGTGCCATCGTCCGCAAGGCTGACGAGGGAAGAATTCAGCGGATGCTGGGACTATAAAGGAGATATACCATGCCAAGATCAGCCAATAATGTAGCTGCCCATCGCAGAAGAAAAAAATATATGCTGGCCGCCCGCGGCTTTTTTGGTCGTCGCGGTACCATCTATCGTGCCGCCCGTCAAACCGTGGAACGCGGTATGGCCTTTTCCTTTGCTCATCGCAAACAGAAGAAAAGAGAATTTCGCAAACTCTGGATCATCCGCATCAACGCGGCCTGCCGCTTGAACGATATGTCCTACAGCAAGTTTATCAATGGCCTTCACAAAGCCAATATCGAGATCAACCGCAAGACCCTGGCTCACCTTGCCTGGCACGATAGCGAAGCTTTTGCCAAGCTGGTGGAAATCGCCAAGGGCTGAATGACTGGCAGCGTCGATTTGCACATCGGCGCGTTCTGGAAATTTATAAACTGATCCAAGCCATGCGTATGATTCCGGAGACTTGGATTCCGCTCCGGCCAATGCGTATCAACTATCGCAAACGCTGACGTTTGCGGCTCCATCAACACATAAGGATAAGCGGTGCGATCACAGCTGAATGAACTGGTAGAGCAGGCAGGCGAGTCCATCGCCGCCTGCCGGACTCCCAATGATATCCTCAATGCCCGGGCTGCCTATCTGGGCAAAAAGAGCATGCTAAATGGTCTTTTTGCCCGGCTGAGAGAACTGCCAGCCGAAGAGCGGCCCGCCTTTGGGCAATTGATCAATGAGGCCAGGACCAGCCTGGAAAACCTGCTCGCTCAGCGTGAACAGGAGATCAAGAGTGCCGCCTGGGAAGCTAAGAGCGGCGCGGCCCTGGACCTCAGCATGCCTGGCGCGGTCTGGCAGAGAGGATCATTTCATCCTGTCACCCTGGTACGGCGGCAGATAGAAGAGGTGTTTCTGGGCATGGGTTTCGAGATTGCCGAAGGACCAGAGATCGAAGATGAATTTCACAACTTCGACGCCCTCAACACTCCCGCGGACCATCCATCCCGCAACCTGGCAGACACCTTCTATCTGCAGAATGGTAAATTGCTGCGGACTCAGACCTCCACGGTGCAGATCAGGGTGATGGAAAGCTTTCCACCTCCTATCCGGATCATTTCTCCCGGACGCTGTTATCGCAACGACAAGCCTGATCCCTCCCATTCGCCTGTCTTTCAACAAGTTGAAGCTCTGGTGGTGGATAGGGGAGTGTCTATGTCCGATCTGAGGGACACCCTCCAAAACTTTGCCCGGGCGATGTTTGGTCCCGAGGTCAAATCCCGCATCCGGCCTCATTTCTTTCCCTTTACGGAGCCCAGCGCTGAGATGGATATCAGCTGTGTGAATTGTGGCGGACAAGGCTGCCGGGTATGCAAAAACTCCGGCTGGCTGGAAATGGGTGGAGCCGGAATGGTGGACCCCGCCGTGTTCAAAATGGTGGGTATCGATCCGGAACTCTACACCGGTTTTGCCTTTGGGCTGGGGATTGAACGCATCGCCATGCTCAAATACAGCATCCCCGATATGCGCATCCTGTTTGAGAACGATGTGAGAATGCTGCGCCAGTTCAGAGGAGAGTCACTATGATCATATCCAGACGCTGGCTGGCCAAGTATGTCCAGTTAGATATCGATGACGCGGCTTTAAACAAAGCCCTCACTTTCTCCGGGATTGAAGTGGAAGCCGTTAAACACCTTCCGGCCCTGCCTCCCCAAGTGATCAGTGCCCGCGTGGTCCATGCCGAAGCTCTGGCTGGGAGTGACCATCTCAAGGTGTGCAAAGTCGATACGGGAGATGGATCTGAACCTCGTCAGGTGGTGTGTGGAGCAGCCAATTGCCACAGTGGCATGTTGGCCGTGCTGGCCATGCCGGGGGCCGTATTGGGTGATCTGACCATCAAAAGTGCCAGACTGCGGGGAGCGGAATCCCATGGGATGCTCTGCTCCGAACGGGAACTGGGGATATCTGATGACCACTCCGGCATCATCCAATTGCCGGAAGGCACCCCGCTTGGTGTGAGCGTCAATGATCTCTATGAACTGCCTGATACCATCTTTGAACTGGAGATCACACCCAACCGGCCTGATCTGCTGGGCTACTTTGGCATTGCCAGAGACCTCAGTGCTTCACTGGGACTGCCACTCAGCTTTCCGGAACTTGTCACTACCCCCGGACGCCAGGATGGCTCAATGGCCCTCAAACTGGAGATCAGGGACCCGGAGCTCTGTCCTCGTTACACAGCCAGGCTGTTTGATCATATCCAGATTGGCGAATCCCCTCTCTGGATCAAGAGCGCCCTGATTAAAACCGGCCTCAGGCCTATCAACAATGTGGTGGATATCACCAACTATGTGATGCTGGAAACCGGTCATCCCTTGCACGCGTTTGATTATGACGTGCTGGCAGGTGAACACGAAAACGATGCCTGCCCGGCCATCATTGTCAGACGCGCCAAAGAGAAAGAGACATTTTTTGCATTGGACGGCAAAGAACACTCCTTGGAGACCCGCGACCTGGTAATCGCCGACGGCCAGAAACCTTCCGCCCTGGCGGGTGTGATGGGTGGCAAGCTCTCCGCGATCGGAGATCAGACCTCCCGCGTTGTATTGGAGGCCGCAGCCTTTCATCCCGGGACGATCAGAAAGACCTCCTACGAGCATAAGATCAGCACCGATTCTTCCTATCGTTTTGAAAGGCATCTCAGCCCCGTCATGGCTCCCCACGTGAGTGCCAGGGCAGCTGAGCTGTTTGTCCAGGTGGCTGGTGGAGAAGCCGTTGGCGATCTGATCGATGCCTACCCCGCTCCACTCAAACCATGGATGCTTGGCCTCAGACCCTGCCGCTTCGAACTGCTGATCGGTTATAAGATGGAAGAGAAGCGGATCATCGACTTTCTTGCCAAACTGGGACTGAAATTCATGCAATATGGCAATTGGCAGGACGCGGCCGTTACTGATCCCAGCCAGATAACCTGTTATCACGCTGAACAGGAAAAAGCCGGAGTCACAGAGTTTGATATGTCCATCGAGTGTGATCACGCCCTCTGGTTTGCCATTCCTCCCTGGCGAGTGGACCTCACCCGGGAGGCAGACCTCCTGGAAGAGCTGGCCCGTCTGGATGGCTATGACAAAGTGCCAGTCAAGACATTGCCATCGATGATCATGGACCGCCATGCCTACAAGATCAGGAACAAGGTGGCGGAATATCTCATCGGGCTGGGCTTTTTCGAGACGCTCAGCTACAGTTTCAACGATCCTCAGCAGATAAAGATGCTGGGCATCGATCCGGAAGAGAATACTCAAAAACTCCTGAATCCCCAGAGCAGTAATCAGGCCCTGATGCGCGTCTCTCTGTTGCCACAACTTATGGAACACGTGCGTTATAATCTCAATCATGGCGAGCGTGATCTCAAGCTGATGGAACTGGCCAGGACCTATCCGGCCGGTATGGACCACGAACCTCTCAGATGCACAGCTCTCCTGACCGGGAATCTACGGGCCGCGCAGTGGCAAAACCCTCCCCGTCAGACAAGCTTTTATGATGTCAAAGCGGTGGTGGAAGGGCTGTTTGAGATGCTTAACCTTTCAGCGGACAGAATTTCCGCGTGCCCCAGACCGTGGTTGATGAAGTCTCACAACCTGGGATGGTTTGTGGAAGATCAGGCTGTAGCCATGATCGGGTCTGTGGATCCTCTGGTGGCAGATAGATTTGGGATTGATCTCTCACTGCTGGGCCAGGAACTGTGGTTTATCGATATCGATTTGGAGAAGGTGATCGAGCTGACCAGAAATCAGACGGTGATCTACAAGGAACTTCCTCGCTTTCCGGGTGTGAGCAGAGATCTTTCTTTCCTGATCCCAAGTCAAGTCAGTTGGGCAGATATCTCCAGGCTGGTGCGATCGGTGGATGTGGAACTGATTACATCCGTGGAAGTATTTGACGAATACCGCGGAAAGCAGATACCCGAAGGATTCAGAAGCCTTTCTATCAGGCTCACCATGCGGGACAAAGAAAAAACATTGACAGATGAGCGCATTGACGCGCTCGTTGATTCGGTAGTGAAACTACTCATTCAAGAATGCCAGATACAAATGAGGTAATCATGGAAATACAAGCCATTAGCTTGCAGGAAAAGATACAAAAGCTGATCGACCAGTACACGGAAGCCAAAAACAGGCTAAGCGTGATGGAACAGCAGGTGAACGAACTCACGGAAGAGAACGTACAGCTTATCGGTCAAATCGACAGTGGTAACGCCGGACAGGCATTGATGCAGGAAAAGAACCGCGAGCTGGAAGAAAAAGTCAAATCCCTGGAGCAGAAGTGCGCTGAACTCCAGGCCGCCATGGACGGATTCCAGGACATAGCTACTGACGCCATCAGCAAGATAGACAGCATTTTCCCGGACCTGGACGAGCTCTAAGCAATGCAATCCGTGGAAGTGGAGATCTTTGGCCGCAAGTTTAGATTGCGCACCGATGACGTGGAAAAGACCCAGACAATCGTAGCCGAGATCAACAACCAGCTATCTGATCTGCAAATCCTCTACGAAAGCCTTGATTTTACCAAGCTGCTGCTCCTTCTGGCCTTGCAGCAGCAGGAACAGGTGCTGGAGCTGCAAAGCCAGAATATCCAATTGAGCTCCGATCTGGAGCGTCTAAACCTGATGATTGGAAAAATCATCGGGGAGAATTAATCTTAGCCTGCGGAACCCGTGATATGGATTGCATAAAAGCTATAAAAATCATGGGAACCGAGCCATGGGTGGCATGCGAGCCGGCTGGTTCCGGATACATAAAGCCCACAAGGTAGGTGCCCACCTCATGCTTGGCTTTTGACAGACAAGCATACACGGTTCACGCGGGCCTTTTTTTGAACCAGGCATGGTCCCTTTCGGTCCATCCTCAATAGATACAAGGATAAATGAATGTTTACTCAAGAAGTTATCATAGCGCTGACGCTGGGGGCTCTGTTGGGCTTTGGCGTGGCGCTGATTATTTATCTGATCCGTCGCGGCACCACTTTCCGGATGATCGCTCATTCCCAGGAAATCGCGGAAGAGATCAAACGTAACGCCAAGACGGAAGCTGAGACCGCCAAAAAAGCTGCCATTCTGGAAGGCAGGGATGAGTGGTTCAAGCAAAAACGCGGCATGGAAGACGAAATCCGCGAACGCCAGAAAGAGCTTCGAATCCAGGAAAAGAAATACAATGAACGGCTCGGTAGTCTGGACAAGCGCCTGGATTCCCTGGATAAAAAAGAAAGCAACCTCAGCGATCAGGAACGCAAACTTAAACAAAAAGAAGAAGAGCTCCTGAAGCGCAACTCGGATGTGGACAGATTAATCGCGGAACAGCGTGATCGTCTGGCTGAGATTGCCGGCCTCAGCAGAGACGAAGCTGTAGCGCGTATGCGTGAAGAGCTGATCTCCCAAGCCAGACAGGTGGCCGCCAACGATGCCAAATTGACTATCGATCAGATCAAACTGGATACCAGTAAAAAAGTGGCTGAAATTCTGGCTACCGCGATCCAGAGAATGGCCGTCGATCACGTCTCCGAGACCACTGTCTCTGTGGTTTCACTGCCTTCAGATGAGATGAAGGGACGCATCATAGGTCGCGAAGGCCGCAACATCCGCACCTTTGAAAAAGCCTCCGGAGTAGATTTGATCATAGACGACACTCCCGAAGCGGTCGTGCTGTCCTGCTTTGATCCCGTCCGGCGTGAAATCGCCCGCCTCTCTTTGGAAAAATTGATCGCGGACGGACGTATCCACCCCGGTCGCATCGAAGAAGTGATCTCCAAGACCGGCAAAGAAATGGAAGAGACCCTCATGAAGATAGGGGAGAAGGCTGTGCTTGAGACTAACATTCATAACATCTCTCCGAATCTGATCAAGATTCTGGGCCGGCTGCATTATCGTACCAGCTATGGTCAGAACGTTTTACAGCATTCCATCGAGGCTGCCTGGATCTGTGGCATCCTGGCTGCGGAACTCAATCTGGACCAGGAACTGGCCCGTCGGGCCGGCTTGCTTCACGATATTGGTAAAGCGGTTGATCACGAATTTGACGGTACCCATGCCATTATCGGTGCCAACCTTGCCAGGAAAAACGGTGAGAACAAGCTGATCGTGAATGCCATCGAGGCCCACCACGAAGAAGTGGAAGCGATTTCCGTCTATGCTGGTCTCACGCAGGCTTCGGATGCCATTTCTGGTGCCCGTCCCGGTGCCAGACGTGAAATGCTGGAGACCTATATGCAGCGTTTGGCCAAGCTCGAGCAGATTGCCAACGCCGTCGATGGTGTCAACAAATCCTACGCCATTCAAGCTGGCAGAGAACTTCGCATCATCGTGGAACCCGCCATGGTGGAAGACGCTCAGACCTCGCTGCTGGCCACCGAAATTGCCGCTCAGATCGAGCGTGAAGTGCAGTATCCAGGGCAAATCAAGGTCACGGTGATCCGTGAGACACGCCAGGTGGCAATGGCCAAGTGATGCGGCTGCTATTCTTTGGCGACGTGTTTGGCAAAGCCGGACGCGTTGTCCTGGCCGAGCAACTGGAAGCTTTGAAAGCCGAGTTCCAGCCTGATTTTATCGTCATCAACGGCGAAAACCTGGCCGACGGCAAAGGTTTGACAGAAAAGACCCTCAAACCGCTCCTCAGAGCTGGAGTGGATGCCGTCACCGGAGGTAATCATCTGTGGGATAGAGCGGAATCTCTGGATTTTATCCGCTCTACCCCTTTGATCGTAAAAGCCATGAACTATCCAGTCACCACTCCAGGCAGCATGAGTTACACGATCGTCAAGCAGGATTTGAGGCTCACGGTGATCAGCCTTTCGGGGCAAATCTTTATGCCGCCCTGCGATTCTCCTTTTGCCGCTTTCGACAAGTGGCACGATGAACACAGCCTGCCAGGGGCTTGCGTTTTGCTGGATTTTCATGCCGAATCGACCGCTGAAACCAGAGCGCTGGGCTGGCATGTGGATGGCAGGATCAGTGCCCTGCTGGGTACTCATACTCATATCCAGACAGCCGATGAGGAGATTCTTCCCTCTGGAACGGCTTACATCACTGATGTGGGAATGACTGGCCCGCATGACAGTGTAATCGGCATGCGCAAAAACATTATCCTCGAAAAGCTGCGGAGCGCGATACCCATCCGTTATGAAGCTTCTGACAGGGGCAATCAGATCAACGCCGTCTGCGTGGATATCGATCCTGACAGCGGCAAAGCCTTGAGCATCCAGAGAATCAGACGCTGGGTGGAAATCAATCACGCCAGGGAGCAGGAGTAAAGTGGAAAAAGTATTATCGGGAAAACCGGTAGCCGAACGGATAAAAGCCTTTATCAAAGAACAGGTGCAAACTCTGAGACTGACGCCACGCATGCTCCTGGTGCAGTTGGAAGGGGATTCCGCGTCCGATTATTACGTGCAAAACATCATTCGCAACGGTGCCCGATTGGGCATTGCGGTAGAATCACGCAAACTGCCCACGGAAACTGATCAGACGGAACTGCTGAACCTCATTGCAAGCGCCAATAGCGATCCGGACCTGCATGGCATCATGATTCAGAAACCGCTGCCCTCTCATATAGACGAAGCCCTAATCGGCAGCGCTATCGATCCCGATAAGGACCTCGACAGCCTTAATCCGGTGAATCTGGGTCGCATTATGATGGATATGAACGGTCTCACGCCCGCGACTCCAACAGCCGTTTACGCGCTTCTGCGCTTCTATGGCATTCCCACGCGCGGCAAACATGTGGTCATCATCGGTCGCAGTGCCGTGGTTGGTAAACCTTTGGCCAATATGCTGCTCTGGAAAAAACCCTTCGCCGATGCCAGCGTGAGCGTGGTCCACAGTCGCAGCGCTCAACTGCAAGAACTGAGCAGGCAGGCAGACATCCTGGTGGCTGCTTTGGGCAAAGCGGGATTTGTGAATGCCGGAATGATAAAAGAAAACTCGGTGCTGATCGATGTGGGCATAAACGAAGTTCCTGGTTCCGATGGCAAGCCTGTGTATGTGGGTGATATTGACTATAACTCCTGCTATGACAAAGCTATAGCTATCACACCCGTACCGGGAGGAATAGGTACCGTTACCTCCGCCTTGCTGTTTGTAAACCTGTTGAGGGCCTGTATGGGCTTGAAAAAAGACAATAAAAGTATTGACGATTTTCTAGGATTGATTTTTAATGAAAATCATAATGATTAATACCACCTACTTGTTTGGGAGGAACGATGCAAAGTAAAAGGATTAAGGTCCTTACGCTATCACTGTTGGTGATCGCGGTCGTTTTGGGAATCACCGGCTGCGGTAAATCCGGCACGATGAAAGCCAATGTAGCACCCTCGATCTCCATCACGTCATATGAAGGTTTTGATGACAGTGATTTGCTGTCACCCTATGCCAATTCCTTGTTTTTATTCCAGCAGAAGATCTACTGGAATGCCACCGATCCCGACGGTGTGATCGCGGGCTTTGCCTATCGGGTCAAAGACCAAAACGGCAATCCCATCGCCACTCCGGGAAATCACTTCATCGACGCCACCGGAGCCATCACTCCCCAGAACGTGCTCACCAAGTACGGTCCCGGCTGGGTGATGCATTATCTGCCCAACGCTCCTCAGGATTTGCCACTGGACGATCCTCAGGCCCGTCGCACCATCTGGACTTCCCAGAAGTACGCGGTGATCAATCTCCCGGCTTCCGATGCCAACGGTAATCCCATCACGCTGCTCAGCACCTTTGAAGTGATCGCGGTGGATAATCGTGGTGAAGTGACTCAGACTCTGGCCTGGAGGAGCTTCAACGCCACCTCAGCCCGCCCGCAGTGCTTCATTTCAACCACGAAAGGCAATCCCAATGGCAGCGAAGTTGGCTCTGGCATCAGGCTGAGCTTTTCCATGAAAGACACCGATCCTTTCATCCCTGAAATTCCGTTCAAATACGAGTTTAAGATGATGAAGGTGCATCCCACCACTGGGGCCACTATTGCCGGTACCGAGACAGCCTGGATAAATTCCGTCGCCAATTCCGATCCCGATATCGGGCATTTCCTCCTGACCCGTTATACCCAGCCGGCTTTGACCTATGATATCGAAAACAATGTGACCAATTCCAAGACCAAAGTCATTGCCAGAGTTTACGATATGGCCGGGGTGGTTTCCACCGTCAGCGATTCCACTGCCATCACTTTTGCCGTGAAAGCTGGTTTCCGTCCCAAGACCCTGGTCTATCCACAGAAGGCCTACGCGCTGGGTGACAATCACTTTATCGACTACACCGATGAATCCACTCCGGAGATCCTGCCCTTCACGATCGTAGGTGGCGCGCAGCGGTTTGCCACACCTTTCTTCCGTGACTTCACCAATAATCGCGTGGCCATCAACAGCAGCAACATGAAAGTCTGGATCAGATGGGGATGGCGAGGTGAGTATGGTCAGGTGCCTGCTACCGGTCCTATCAACTATACAGATAATCCCTACGACAAAAAAGTAGACACCGTACTCGATCGCACCACTGATCTGAACTATTTCAGTGAGATCACCCACTTCGACCTCCGTTACGACGGCGACGAATATGAATACGCTCCCTATGAAAACGATCCCAGCCGCCATATTACAGACACAGATGGCAAAAAATGGCTGCGTATTCCGCTTAATTCTCCCATGGGCCAGACCGTGGTGCTCACTTATCCCAGGATCAGTGACGGCACCCACACCTTTGAAGTCCGCTGCGTGGACCTGCAAGGTGAAGTAGATCCGATTCCGGCCGAGTTCACCTTCACGCTGGAACCCTTGATCCCCAAGGCCAATCGGCAAGGAATTCTGGTGATTGACGATGATTCCGATAACGCCAGCGAGTCTCCCGAGGCGATCGTGGATGGTAAGTATGCCAATATGATCTCAGATTACAGCGGGAACAAGGTATTCAAGAAACGCGGCGCGGCTGGAGTCACTTTCCAGGATCAGCGCATGCGTCATCTTTCACCCACAGAGCTCCAAAAGTATGAGTTGGTAATCTATCACAGTGACCGTCCCACCGAATCGGGAAACCTCAAGGTGGAAAACGATGGACTGTGCCTCTACATGGCCAAGGGAGGAAACGTGGTGGTCTCACACGCTGCCAAGCTGGCAGAAGTGTTGCAGGCCTTCGCTCTGGCTAATCAGAAATCCTTCCTCAGCTATTTTGGCCTGCCCTTTGTGAGCAATCCGGCTAGCTTCATGAGCTCGTCGTTTATCACCCGGCCGATCTTCCAGAGTGCTGTTGGCCAGAATTTGGGGACCGGAGACGTGTATCCCAACATGGCCTTGCAGTTTGGCACCGAGAATCCCAGCTTCAACAACCTGGTAAATATCAGACACGGTCTCTCGACGATTGCCTATTTTGGAGACGCGATCGGCAGCACCCCTGGCAACAGCGTTACCTACAGATTGGGCGCTAAACCCACCACCTATCCAAACTTCCCGCCCAGTCAGGCTGATTATGACCTCTACAACAACAAGCCTGTGGGGATTCGCAGAGTGAATACCAACAACCGCACCTGGATGTTTGGTTTCCCGCTCTCCTACATGGTGGACGCCGATTCCAAAGCCATGATGAACAAAATCCTCAGCGAGATCTAAACCCAAACAAGTTGATATACAAAAGCGGCCGTGTGTTTGTCACGCGGCCGCTTCCTTTATTTTATGGCTGAGTTATGGCTCAGCGCATCGATTTGATCAATTCATCAATTCCCCGGTATCGGGAGCCGGGGAAAGCACACTCAGGGATTAACAGGATTCATTTCTGGAGGGCAGGCAGGTCCGTCAAACCCAATGTGACAGGCTGCTATTCAGCCTCGGCGAGGGCCCACATCACGTTCACGCCCACTTCTATGCATTCTTCAGCTGGTAAAAAACGGGGTGAATGCAGTGGCTGATCACAGCCGGAACCCAGCCAGAAGAGCAAACCCGGATAGATGGATGTAAAGAACCCAAAATCTTCTCCGGTCATGGCGACCGCTGCTTCTTCAAAACGATAGCCCAAACGACCGCAAGCGCTTTGCAGCTTTGACACCAGGCCGGCATCGTTGACTACCGGATCGTAGCTGCAGAGAAAATCGCTCTCATAGCCAGCGCCATAAGCTACGGCGGCTTTGTGAGCGTTGCTCTCGATGAGGCGGTTCATGCTGTCCCTGGCTTCCTTTACAAGGCTGCGATGGGTGCCTTCCAGGATACACTGGTCCGCGATCACGTTGCGAATGCTGCCACCCTCGATTTTCCCTATGTGAAAGATCACCCGGTGCCGTCTTGATAGCTCAGCAATATCCTCACGCATCATCTGGATAAAATCGGTGGCGGGGGCGAGGGCGTCGATGCCCTGCTCCGGAAAGGCTACATGCGCGCTTTTACCAAGGAAACGTACGTCAAACTCCTGCGGGATGCCAAAAAAGATCCCTGGCCGGCTGGAAACTGTGCCTACCGGAAGCCCGCTGGCCACGTGGAGGGCAAATACTGCTTCGATATGAAACTGCTGGAGAATACCTTCCGCCAACACGGATTCGGCCCCTCCCTTGCCTTCTTCGGCAGGTTGAAACAGAAAGAGCAGATTGCGCCTGGGCTGTTCTCTGAGCACCCGGTCGATCAAACCCATCAATACACTCATGTGGATATCATGTCCGCAGGCGTGCATCATGCCAGGCCTTTGCGACTTGAAATCGCAGGCTGTATCCTCCGAGACCGGCAGGGCGTCCATGTCCGCTCTAAACATTCTGTAGGGACCGTCCCCGCAGGTGTATTCCACCAAAAAGCCGCTGCTGTTTTCAAATCCATGCACTAGCGGCGCCACGCTTCCGGCTCTGATAGCCTCAGGGCTTAAGTGGTTCTTGACCAAAATGTTTAGCTGCTCTCGCAGCAGCGCGGAGCTATGATGTTCTTCGAAAGCGATCTCGGGAATTTGGTGCAGTTTCTTGCGCAGCTCTATCAGCCAGCTCATACTTTTCCACTGAAGACGGCGTGCTTCATCAGGATTTTGACCGCGTTGGTAGCGGCTCCCAGACGCACGTTATTGGCCACGTTCCAAAAGTTCAGGCTGTGAAGGTCGGTGCCGTAACGCAGACGGGAAACGTGGCTCTCGTTGGAATTTCCCAAATCCAGGGGAGTGGTGTAGGTATTGGCCGCAAAACTGATACCCGGAGCTTTGGAGAGGGCATCTTCCGCCACGGCGAGATCTACTTCCCGTTCAAACTCGGCATAGACAGCCAGGCTGTGGCCATAGATCACGGGGACGCGAACGGTGGTGGCAGAGATGGCAATCTCACTATTGCGCAGAATCTTGCGGGTCTCGCAATGCATTTTTTCCTCTTCCGAGCAATATCCACTGTCTTGCAGAGCTCCGATCTGAGGGATCACGTTCAAATCGATGACGGAGGAATACTCTCCAGGTGAGGATGATCCGTCCCGCTGTTCTTGTAGTGTCTGCACACCCTTGTGACCACTGCCCGAGACGCTTTGATAGGTGGCCACCACCACTTTGCGCAGCCCGAACAGCTTGTCCAGAACGTCCAGCGGCAGCACCATCTGGATAGTGGAGCAGTTAGGATTGGCGACGATGCCCTCATAGCCTTCCAGCAGGTCACCGTTGATCTCGGGTACCACCAGAGGAATATGCTCTTCTTTGCGGAAGGCGGAGGAGTTGTCAATGATTACGTCGCAGGAGTTGAGCCCCAGGGGGGCATAGCTGCGGGCCACTCCGGCCCCGGCAGAGAAAAGCACATAATCATAATGTTTGAGCAGGGAGCTTTCGGTAAGTTCCAGCACTTTGATGGCATGGTCCACGTAATACAGAGTCGCGCCGGCTGAGCGTCTGGACGCGTAGAGATCGAGTTCGGAGATCGGCACATTGAATTCCGCCAGATTGCGGATCATCATTCTGCCCACTTCACCAGTGGCGCCAACGATGGCTATCTTCATTTATGATATCCTTATAGTTAGTATTAACTGAGCGTGCCTTTTCTATCGCTTGGGGGCTTTTGTCAATGCAAAACTTGACAAAAAACGGCCCCACTCAAATTTAGCGCAAGATCGTGCCCCAGTAGCTCAGGGGACAGAGCAGCGGTTTCCTAAACCGTTGGTCGGATGTTCGAATCATCCCTGGGGCGCCATCTGATAAAGGATGATATGAATACAATCCAGCCCGGCTGCATGGCCCTCTTCTATCAAGCCGGCTTACTTGTCACCGGGCTAGTAACAGGCATCGAGGGTACTTTGCTACAGATCGTCAGCACTGACGGAGCTTCCCATGCCCTTCCTGCTGCAAGACTATGTCTCAGAGGGACTGAGGTTTACGATAGCTCTGACCAGCAAAGAACGCTTGGTGATTTCCAAGAGCAGGTCCACCAAAACCGTGATGTCCTGGAAAGCGCTCTGAAGGTTTTATCCGATGGAGAAGGCAGAAATCTCGATGCTATCACTCAAGAGCTTGGCGTCCTGAGCGATCCGCGCCGTTTTGCCCTGTTTATCAACCTGAACCAAGCCACTCACCTGGTTTCTCACAAGAA
>JAGOIY010000045.1 GCA_017995405.1 Candidatus Cloacimonadota bacterium | reverse complement strand
GCTGCTCGCGCAGCAGTTTCCCTTTAGCCTCCCATGCCTATCCCGTGCTTATCGCACGCCTATCCCATGCATAAGCATAGGAGGGGCGTGCGATAGGCCCAGGTGACGTTAAGCTGGCTAAGCAGCCTCAGAGCTTGACGATGCGCCTGCTGATGGCTTTCCTGCCGGGAATTTGGACGCGGAGCAGATAGATGCCCGTCCCGCAATCCCGGCCGGAGTCGTCGCGGCCGTTCCAGCTAAGCTCGGAAGCGTTATCTTTGCTGAAGGGGACGGTCCTCAGGAGCTGTCCTCTGAGATTGTAGATTTTGAGGCTGCCGGGAGCGTCGATCTGGCCAGAAAGCTTGATCCGCAGGTCCTGTCTTCCATTGAAGGGATTGGGATAAACGCTGAGGCTGAGGGGGCTTAGCACCAGATCGTCGTTGGCCACAGCGGGTATATACAAAGGCGGGCTGAGCTCGGATTCCACGCTTCCATCGTAGGCGGCTACTCTGATGGTATGGTCTGTGTTTGTGGCCAGGGCGAAAGAGGTGGTGGGAAACTCATAGGTCTCCGTGGCCACCAATACGCCGTTGTCATAGACGCGATAATGGGTCCAGGTGTGTTGATGGTCTGAAGCAGGGGCCTGCCAATAGAGGTCCATGATGCCTTCATTTTGCAGCCGGACGGGATCGTAGCAGAGGAACTGGGGCGAAGTTACATATTCGAAGTCATCGTAATTGATGAAGCTGCCCCAGGCAAGAGGGGTATCGAGCATATTGGTGAGATAGCTCATCATCTGTGTCACATTGCCGTTGTTGTCGTAGATAAAGACAATCCCTCTGTCCTCACCCGTAATGAGGTTCTGACTCATCAGAGACACGTTTGCCATGTTGATCTGGGTGATCAGTTGCACTGGGAAGCGGTTGCCATCGACGGCGGCCCCGTCATCCAGTTCCACATAGCGCAGTTGAGAAGTGCGGATGCTTCCCTGGTCGTTATAGATTGATGTGCGGGTCCAGATGTCTCCGTGCTGGAGGTTTTGAAACTTGTCGTAAACGCTGTTGGGAGGCAGGCTAAACTCCAGATTGCCATCCGGATGGAAGCGGGTGTGGCGTTTCAGATAACGGAAATCACCGTCTTCATAAAGCCAGTCGATGTGGTCCCAGTGATAGATCCAGAGTTTGTGATAGACGGGAAAGAGGGTGCGGCCGTCTTCCTGGATTGGTTCGGTGGCCACTACTGCTATGGGAGGAAGATCGTCCTCCAGGAAAAACGCGGCCGTGTCGCTAGTCATTCCAGGCTGGAAGGTGTCCGTCAGCCAATAGCCTCCGGGGCTGCCGTAGAGGGTCTTGATCTGGCCAACTATATCGGCTTTGGCCACCACGTGGTAGGGTTCGTCGATCTCGAAAGCCAGGCTGAAGGGGGTGGCATATTCCACCTCAAAGCTGTGCTCCACCTGTTCTGACACGGTCCCCACGATCTCGATGCGGTAGTTGTGCAAGGCCTGGCTGCCTTCATACATGATCGTTCCGGTGAGCAGGGTGTTGGGTTCCGGCTCCCAATACCAGGGATCGTAATCCACCAAAGGCAGAGAGGGGGAATCGAGCTGGTCGTTGATGCCCAGGTTGATCTGGGCGGGATCGTTGCTACCCCAGAAGTTGTTTTCCGCTTTGATGACGATGGCGGAATTGGTGTAGGAATAGGTGTAAACGCTATGGAGAGTGCTGCTTTCGTCGATGTTGTCGTAGATTTGGTTTTCGCCCTGGGCCCAGGCGTGGTAGATGCTCATGTCCCCCAAAACGGGCTGAGCGTTGGTGCCCAGATAAAAGCCTGTGAAGTTGCCGTAGATCTGGTTGCGCTCGAAATAAGGCGCGCTGGTAGCTCCCGCCACCATCACTCCGGCCCCGGAATTGGTGTCTCCGGAGATGAAGTTGGAGCGGATGACGTTTTCCTCCACATAGCCGGAGGCGTTCAGCAGGTAAATGCCTGTGAGGTTATATTCTATGATGTTGTGATGGATATGCGGCTGGATAGCGTTGGCGCCAACGATGTCCCAGGCCGTGATGCCCTGTTTGTAGTTGTGATGGATGAAGTTGTCGTTGATCTCAGGGTTGTTTTCTCCCCCGGTGGACTGGTTGGAGAGCTGGATGGCGGCCATGTATTGGGTGCCGGTGCCATTGAAGCGCAGTTCGTTGTGATGCACGTGGGCGTTGGAGTTTTGCGGAATCAGGATTCCGTTTTGGATGCTGCGTTCTATGAGGTTGTGATGTACGTCCATCCCGGCTGGATTGGCACTTCCTATCCCATAGAGCTGCATGCCTTTCTGGTTTTTATTGAAACGGCAATAGGCGATCTCAATGGGGCTATTGACGCTATTGACTCCATAAGAGGCGTTCTCGATGTAGCAGTAGGTAATGCTGCTGGGAATGTTCTCATTTTCCAGCCGGATGCCCACCCAGAGGGCGTTGGGATCGGCCTGGCCGTTCATAAACCTGATGCTGTCCGCCGGAGTTCCGTTGGCGAACAGATTGCCTTCGGCATTGATGCGGTAGTTGCCCATGGCATAGACAGTTACACCGGCATTGATGACCAGGGAAGCCCCGGATGGGATACTGACGTCTCCAATCAGGTTGTAGGGACTGTCGGTAAGCGTCCAAATGCCGGACTGGACACCGCTCACATCAGTAGCCAGCAAACTGACGCTAAATATCAACAACGCAATGATCATAGAAGTGCTTTTCATGGTGACAACTCCTTTTGCTTTATGGTGTTACCTGGAGCAAGTTTTGTTCCAGGCAGCCTCACCAGAGTGAACCACACTCAGGTCTCAGGTGAAAAGAAAAGGAAGAAGATCCCTTTGGTGGGGACTTCTTCCTCAATTCATAAGCTAGCGATTATTCGCTGATAGCGCTGACCGGGCAGGTGCCGATGCAGGCTCCGCAGTCGATGCAAGCGTTTTCATCGCAAACGGCCTTGCCATCTTCCATGGAAAGAGCGCTCACCGGGCAGACGTCCACGCAGGCGCCGCAGCCGATGCAAGTTTCTTTATCGATCTTGACAGCCATGTTGTTCTCCCTTGGTTTTTTTGCTATGCTTTTGGATGGGGTGGATTCGTCAAGCGAAAAATCCCAACCCGTTTCTATCCTTATTTGGCCTTGCCCTGGTTGGCGACGGCATTTTGGGCCGAAGCCAGCTCTTCGTCACTGGCCAGGTAATAACGGTTCATCACGTTAAGATGATCGTCAAACTCATAGACGAGCGGGATGCCGGTGGGGATGTTGAGGCCCACGATGTCTTCGTCTGAGATCTCGTCGAGATGCTTGACGATGGCCCTGAGGCTGTTGCCATGGGCGCTGATGATCATACGGGTGCCGCTCATAAGCTGGGGCACGATCACCTCGTTCCAGAAAGGCAAAGCTCTGGCGCAGGTGTCTTTGAGCGATTCGCAGGTGGGTAACTGCTGCTGGCTGAGACCTTTGTAGCGTGGGTCAAAGCCGGGATAGCGTTCGTCGCTGGTGTCCAGAGCGGGAGGAGGGACGTCAAAGCTGCGTCGCCAGATTTTCACCTGGTCCTCTCCATAACGGGCTGCCGTTTCAGCTTTGTTGAGGCCTTGCAGGGCACCGTAGTGACGTTCGTTGAGCCGCCAGTCGTTGAGGATGGGCAAATACATGCGGTCCATCTCGTCCAGAGCGGTCCAGAGGGTGCGGATGGCGCGTTTGAGCACGCTGGTGTAGCAGAGGTCAAACTCAAAACCGGCTTCTCTGAGACGCTTTCCGGCCTCGTGAGCTTCGGTGAGGCCTTTGTCAGAGAGGTCCACGTCTGTCCAGCCGGTGAAGAGGTTTTCCTTATTCCACACGCTTTCGCCGTGACGCATGAGTACTATTTGTTTCATTTGTTAGCTCCTGGGTTTGCTTTGTTGAAAGGGTTGAGGGGGTTGTAAGGGTTGAAAAGCTTGTCCCGTCTGTGGATCTGGGCCATCAACCGTCAAAACCCTTTCAGCCATCTCAACTCAAGCAGCCGGGCTGCTCTGGTTTGCTTTTGTAGGTGAGGACTCCCGCGCGGTCTTCCAGATGGCGGGCCAGGATGTAAAAGAAGTCCGAAAGCCGGTTGACGAGGCCCATCAGATGAGGGTTTACGGGTTCCTGACGATTGAGGGCGATCACTCTGCGTTCGGCCCTTCTGGCAATGGTGCGGCAGATATCCAATCTGGCAGAGGCAGGCAGGCTGCCTGGAATCACAAAACCGGTGATGGGAGTCTGCTCTTCAAGGCCGTGGATCATGGAGGTGAGCTGTTCCGCGTCGGTGGCGCAAATAGGATAAGGGAAGCCCTCTCCCAGGGTGGCGAGCTGGCCCATCGCTCTGTAGAGGAGGTTTTGCACTCCCCTCAGCGACTGCACCAGCTCATCGTCTTCGATCAGATGACAGGCGTCCCCAATGTGGGCGTCCAGCTCATCCAGGGTCCCGTAGGCATCTACCCTGAGCTCATCCTTCCAAACCCTCTGACCGCTGTAAAGCGAGGTCTGGCCTCCGTCTCCGGTCTTGGTGGTGATGCTCATGGGTCACCTCATCGCGATCAATGAGATCTCGATCAGTCCGTCTTTGGGGAGGCGGGCGACCTGGATCGCTTCACGGGCTGGAAAAGGAGCGCTGAAGTTGCGGGCGTAGATCTCGTTGAGCTTGGCGAAGTTGTTCATATCCTGCAGAAAGACGCTCACTTTCACCACGTTGGCCATGCTCATGCCAGCGGCATCAAGAATAGCCCTGAGGTGTGAGAATACCAGTAAGGCTTGCGCTTCAAAGGTTTCAGGCATGCTGCCGTCTTTGAGGTCGAAGCCCAACTGACCGGAAACAAACAGGGTGTCATTTTTCAATACGGCCTGGGAATAGGGTCCCAAAGCCGCCGGGGCACTGGATGTAACGATGCTTTGCATTATATCTCCTTGGAGGATAATTTACTACTGGTTTAATGCTTTTCGGGCAATCAGGACGGCATCCACCACCTGGGCCAAAGGGATATACTCCTGATGGTCTTTGACTAGGTTGTGCAACAGAATCTTGCCGTCCCGGATGTTTTCTTCCCGGATGGCAAACAGCAGAGCGCACTCTTTGCCCCTGGCCTTGCGAATCTGACGCTCCAGGGGGTCGTGATCGATGCCCAATACTGTCCTCACGCCCAGGCTGTGCAGCTCATGAGCGATCTGCAGGAGCATCATCTCCATGTCTGGGGATTGGGCGCATAAATAAACTGAAAACGCCTGGGCCAAAGGATTGAACAGGCCTCGCTGCTTTAGCACTGCAAATATGGTGTCCATATTGAGATAGAAACCCACGGCGGGGATGCGCTTGCCGGTGATAAGCTCAGATAGATCGTCGTATCTGCCTCCGCCTCCGATGGTTAAATCTTGCTTGCCGTTGCCCAGCACAAAGTCAAACACGGTCTCGTTGTAGTAGGAAAAGTTCTTGTAGAGAAAGGGGTCCACCGTGTAGCGATGGCCCAGATTGGCCTGGATCTTTTTGATGCGGGCAAAATCCACCTTGCAGCGTTCACAGAGGTGGTCGGTGATCTTAGGCCCTTCCTTGATCAGATGATGACAGCGGGGGTCGTCGCAGTGGGTGTCCTCAAAGGGATTGTGCCGCAGGCTCTGATAGCACTTGGCGCAGAAATCATCCTGATGGGAGCTGAGATAGTTTTCGACCTCCTCAAAGAACTTATGCCGGCACTGCTTGCACCCATAGCTGTTGATCCTCAGCTTCACGTCTCCCAGTCCCAAAGCTTCGCAAAGCTTGATCCCCAAAGAGATTACTTCGCTCTCACTGAGAATGGTCTCGCTGCCCAGAAGCTCTACACCCAGCTGATAAAACTCCATGGGACGCTGATTCTTGTCCAGACGGAACATCGGCCCGTGATAGTAAAAGCGATGGATCTCGCCTGGCTGGAAAACCCTGGCGGTGTGGTGCAGCACACTGATGGTGCCTTCCGGACGCAGGGATATGAGGCTGATGTCGTCGTTGGGCACGCAGAGGTTGAGAGTCTTGCGCACCGCTTCCTCAGCCTGCTGCTGATGCATCAGGGCTGTGAGCCCTTGATAGAGCACGCTGTAATCCTGCAACACCGATAGCCGGATTTCTTCATAGTCATGCAGGGCCAGCACCTGGTCCACCTGGTGCTCGATCATTTTCCAGCGCCAAACGTCCGCTGGCATGAATTCGTGAAAACTGTGGGCTTGCTGAGACATCTCTGCTCCGTCTATGATATTGACCGTCATTATGGATAAGATAGTGATTTCTGTCAATCTAAAAAGGCATAATACACAACCGGACCAGAATAAATCACAGCTCCGCCATATCACATGAGCGATGCCTTACAGGGGGTTAATGGCTTAAAACTGATTAATATATACTTACCCGCTTCACTAGCTTCACATCCCTGCCGGCTTTTACTCTGATCAGATAGACGCCAGCGGGCAATCTCTGAGAGCTTGAATCGCTGCCGTCCCAGGTACTGCTGAGGCTGCCATCTTCCTTTCTGTCAAAGCCTGACAGACTGGCAACTTTCTGGCCGCGGATATTGTAGACTTCCGCTTTCAGGGCCTCGGAAGCCAGGCCTTTGATCTCCAGATTGATCATCGTCCTGGAGGGATTGGGCCACACATTCATGGTTGGAATCCTGGCTGGAATGACGGGATCGGAATTGGGAGTATTGGCCGCGTCTATCCTCGCGCCATACAACTTGCCCCAGGGATAAGGATGGGTGTCGTCGGCTGGATATTCCCACCACAGCAGCGCGCCGATCATGGAACCGGTTCCCGATTGCAGCACCAGCTTGCTACCCGGCCCGGGTGTTCCAGTCTCGCTCACAGGCAGATTCCATTGCCCGGCCGGGCTGAACTGGTTATCCTGCCCCAAAGTCCATAACCTCAGGAGGCTAAACTCCGGATCGTATCTGCCAAAGAAGGCTGTGCCGTCTTCTATTACGAGGATGTCGCTGAAGGGGGAGTCCTGAGGGTAGGGAGCTTCGCCCCCTGGGATGTTCAGAGCTTGGTGAGCCTGGGTATCCAGATCGAGGATCTCGAGATAGCGTTGATCTGTTGGCGCGTTGTATCTGTATCGGTGCAGCAGGGCCTGATCGTCGTTGAGCCACTGGATGCCCATAACGTCTCCACCCTCAAAGAGCGGATAGCCTATCTCCACGGGGTTTTGACCGTTTAGATAGAGGACGCGTTCGTTGAAGGCGTGCAGGAAACGGTTGCCTCTGCGGGCATAGGCTTTGGAGCGAAACTTTCTGAGCTGCATCATTTGGTATGGATAAAACTGGTCTTCTACAAAGCTATTGTCTGGTCCTGCAGATAATTGTCCTGCATGTATGCCCAGATTCCAACACATGGATTCATTGGCTGTCCAGATATCCTGATCTGTAACCCCGAAGATTCCCCGGGAATTATAATGATGGTCCTTTTTATAGCCAATCCCGTTCCCAGTGGCTCCTGGATAGTTTTGGGTACCCATTTCTATGCCCAAAACAGGATCGAGGTGATTGGTGAAAGTGGGTGAACTGGAACCTCCAAAGAGATTCTGGGCAGGATTCCAGATACCGGTAGGATTATTAATATCACTCAGTGATCTGTGCAAAAAGCCCCTGCGCCGTTGCATCACCGAACCCCAGATTTGCAGCTTACCCCGTTCCAAATATGGTTTGGCTTCCGGCCAAAGGGGATTGTACCAGGGATAATCGATATTGGCAGGCCAGGGCTGTGCAGCTGTCTGAGGATAGGGCCGCCGATGCAGATCGATTTGATCCCAGAATTGACCGAGGTGATTGACCGAGGGGACAGAAGGATGGGGTTGTTGATACTCATAAGTGAACATTCCGAGGTTGGGTGACAATCCCGCTGCCGAGATATCGGCATAGATGTAAATGGGATCATCGTCACTCCGGGCCAGATGATAGCGCAGGCTATCCTCAGGATCTCTGTATCCGTATTTGACAATAACATTCTTCTCGGAGAGGAGAGATACGGAATCATTGAGATTATCGGCCGGGTCCAGACCAGGCTGTGTACCCGATAGCGTAATGTCACCTATGATATAAATATCTGCTCCACTTTGCCAGGACTGGTGGCCGGAGAAATTGCCCTTGATCCACAAAGGCCCATGTGAGAAGAACATTTTGTTGTTGCAAGTACCTGAACCGAGCAAGGCCCAGACAGTATCGACTTCTGTGTATTGATTAGTGTAGAGCGGCTCTCCCAGAGGGCTGGCGGGATAGGTGTCATAGACATTCGCGCTTTGAGCGATGGGCGGTGTGATCGTTCCAAGCTTGCCATGGTAGGTACTGCCATCCACCTCGATCAGCACGATCTGATTGGGATCATAGCAGGCCGGGCCGATAATAATGGCATCTCTGCGATTTGGCAATGGAGGATCCAACCGGGGAGCGTGCTCAATCAAGCCACCCCGGAAAATCTCCACGGCCGGATAGTTTGTGCCCCCATCGGGATAAACGCGTACCGTTCCTCCACAGATCACCGGGCCCCAGAAGGTGGGCCAACCGTTGTTTTCTCCGCCACCCATCTGCCGGATCCAGAGATCATTGTTAGTGCGGACCCCACCATGTAAAACGTCATACCCATTGAAAGTGGAGGTTTCCGAACTGGGATACTCTTCCATATCAGTCAGGTATTGCGGCATCCTCAGGCTTTGGGATTCGGGTGAGAGTAGATATCTATCCTGATCCCATTGGGGATATGGCAGATCCAGAGAGAAAGTGTGATACTCGCCATCGATCTTTTCCACGTAGGGACTGGATTCAAAGCTGCGGCCGAAAGAGGCTGTCTGCCAATTCTGACCTCCATTGGATGACCTGGCTATATAGCGCTCAAAACCGGAGACATAGCACACGATAAGTTCCCCCGGAGACCAGGAAACGGTGGGGTTTCCGACCCCGGTAACGGTTTCGGCCACCGTGTGGCTTTGCCAGGTTTCCCCTCCGTCATAAGAGGCTTTAAGGATCACGCTGCCGGTTCCGGAAGCCAGAGTGGCGGTGTTATAGACGCAAAAGATTGTATCCCCAGACACATAGCTGCCCAGCTTGCCAGAAAACTGCCCCTGGCCCAATAGTTCAAACTCGTTGGGTTGGGCTGTCAAAGTGCCGATCAGCAAAATAACTGCCGCGATGACGAACAGGCTTCGCTTCATCTCTCCTCCCAGGAAAGTGTATTTTGATGCCTTAAAGGAAGTTCCGGCTATCAGCCAGAAGCTCGTTTGCCTTGCATGATTTGTTTTGAGGGAGCAATAAACATTCCAAAGGCCGGGATGGTTTGAACTGTTTGTCACTATAGCGAAATATTCTGTATTTTCTGGCATACATGCCTTCATGGATCAGCTTCTCTCCCTATCCTCCCTGCATCCTATTACGGACTCATTACGGACTTAGTCCGTAATGAGTCCGTAATGACTCCGTAATGCTAATCGGAGAGGAGGCAAAGAGAAGATGGCATTTTTGGGGGTCCAATATGGATATTGATGATGCAATGCTCTGTATCAAAAGCATTTAACTCGTGTATCAGGATTGCCCGGTGGATGTTTTTTGCGCTCAAGCTCCAGATGAGCAGAAGAAAAGACGGTTGTAAAGGCTGAAGCCAGAGCTGCGCAAGCGCTTATAGACTACCGGAACGCTCTTGTCCTGAACGCTTTGATGCGTGTTTGTCAGTACTCTGACCAAAGCTGTTTGGCAGTCATGACAGGCATCCTGCTCCGCCGAGGGATCCATCCCGCCGCTGCCATCAGGAAAAGGAAATTAGCGCTGGACCTTAGCGTGTCTCAACATTCACGGGACTGTCGCCCATAAAGCTGTTGATATAGTCTGTGCTGTCTGGTTTGACAGCTTTTACGGCGGCTTTGGGCTTGACCGGTTCTTCTTTGGGAGGAGCGTTGAGCTCCTGGGTCAGCTGCCTCATTCTGAGCCGGGTGCTGTCTGGCGCGAGCTGTTCGGGTTCAGGAGGTTCGGCTGGCACCACGATCAGGCTGTCGGTTGCGGCGGATTTGAGAATCTGGGGAGTTTTGAGCCAGCCCTGGTTGTAAGCATGGAAGAGGATGCCGCCCAGGATGGCCACAAAGACCAGTATCCCGATGCCCCAGAGGAAGTTGGTGGACAGCATGATCTTTTTTTGTTTGCGGGGACGGGCAGGCCGGTGATGACTTTTGGTGACTTCCGGCACCAGGACCTTCAATTCCGTCATCACGGCATCCAAATCTGCCCCCAGGTAGCGGGCATAGTTAAAGACCATGGCTTTGACCACGCCGTAGGGCCCCAGCTCAAAAAAGCGGTTTTCCTCCATCAGCTTCACTTGCTCTTCCCGCAGACGGATATCGCTGTAAACCGTGATGTATTCTATTCCCTGGTCTTCTCTGAATTGCTTCAGATAGAGGCCTAAATTTTCCATCGGTAAGCTCCGTTAAACACATCTTCCACATAACCGCTCAGGATAAAATCACCCGCGGAGTCCTCTTTTACAGAGACCGTCCCCCCTGGCATGTTGACCTTCACCTCTCCACTCAACAGGCCTTTTTGGAGGCCAGCTCTCACGGTTGCGGTAGCGCCCGTTCCACAGGCCAACGTAGGCCCACAGGCGTTTTCCCATATTTTCAGATCGATTTCCTGAGGAGAGATAACCCTGGCAAACATGGCATTGAGGCCCTGTTCGTAGGCTGGTGAATGCTCTAAGCTATAGCCATATTGGAGATGAGGATCATCATCCAGAGCATCCCACCAGCTGATGAAATGCAGGTTTCCCACATCCACCAGGCTGCCTTCGATCCCCTCCAGTTCAAGCTTCGCTTCCATCAGCCTGGGAGCTCCCAGATTGGCGTGCACCATCTTGTCCGTGTACTCCACCTCCACACTCTTGGGCCCGGAATCGGTGGAAATCAACAGCTGGTTTTTTTTGCCCTGCCCGGCCAGAAGCCAGGCGGAACAGCGCAAAGCCGATCCACACATGGCGGCCCGGCTGCCGTCCGAATTGTAGATAATCATGCGGGCGGCGGCAATCTCGTCATCCCTCAGGAGTACCAATCCATCCGCTCCCACCCCCAGTCTGCGATCGCAAATTGCCTTGGCCAGTCCGGGGGGATCCAGCGGCAGTTCTTTGTTACCCAGCAAGTTGAGCATTACAAAGTCATTGCCCTGGGCCTGCATTTTGATGAAGTTGATCAGCACAGACGGGAGTCCATCATATCGTTAAAGCTAAAGAAACCAGGGCGTTCACTGATCCAGATTGCCGCTTGCAAAGCTCCCGCTGCCAGACAGGAACGATCCCGGACACTGTGTTCCAGCATGATGGAATCCGCTTCGGAATCAAAACCGATGCGATGCAGCCCTGGCACGTAACCACCTCTCACGCTGGAGAAATGCAGCTCTTCAGGTTTTGCTCTGCGGTGCAGGGTTTCATACATGGCAGTGGTCTTGCGGGAGTGGTTGGCAATCACCGTCTCGGCCAGTTGGATAGCAGTCCCGGAAGGGCTGTCGGCCTTTTGGTTGTGATGCATTTCCATGCCCCAGACGTCGTAATCCGGAAATTTGTCCGCCAATTGAGACGCGTAGGCTACCAGACGGTTGAAGAGATTCATCCCGATTGAGAAATTGGCTCCGTGGATAATGCCGATCTGATAGCGGATGGCCAGGTTGCGGGCTTCGTCCAGATGCTCGTTCCATCCAGTGGTCCCGATCACGATGTGTTTCCTGAGGGCGGCCAGCTGACGGATGTTTTCCATCACGGAGTCCGGATGGGTGAATTCCAGGCAGACGTCAGCCCCAGCCAGGACGTTTGGGTTGATCTGGGCATGCTGGTCCGGATGTTTGGGATCGATGATGGCCACCACCTGGCAGCCGTGGCTTTCAGCCAGTCGGGCGATCATTTTGCCCATCTTGCCATAGCCGATAAGTCCAATCTTGATCATAGTGCCTCCTAGCGTGAATGGATGTTGATCAGCGATTCGATAAAGCAGGTGCCTCTCTCCAGCTCCGAAACCAGCAAGTCTTCGTGCACGGTGTGCACTTTGTTCATGCCCGTGCCGCAGATAATGGTAGGAATGCCGGCTGCGTTGATGATATTGGCATCGCTGCCACCACCTCCGCTGATAGCGTCGCACTCGATGCCGAGCTCCGCGAGAGCAGCCTTGGCCAGTTTTACCACCGGTTCATCTTCCCCGATGTGGAAAGCGTCATACTCGCGTTTACACTGCCAGTCGTAGGTAGCGGAACCCTGGGAGAAATGATGACGTTTGACGGCAGCTTCCACGGCATGACGGATATCGGAACTCACTTGCTCCAGCTTGGCCATATTGTGGCTGCGGGCTTCTCCACGGATGATCACCTGATTTGGAACTATGTTTGTGGCAATGCCACCGCTGATCACTCCTATGTTGCATGTGGTCTCGTGGTCGATCCTTCCCATGGGCATGGAGGCGATGGCTTCAGAGGCTACGCGGATCGCGTTGATGCCTTTTTCTGGCTCGACTCCGGCATGGGCTTCCACTCCGTTGACGCAGATCCGGATAGAGTTTTGGGATGGGGCGGCCAACACCAGTTCTCCCACTCTGTGAGTATCCAGAGCGTAACCCATCCTGGCTTTTAGTTTGCTCTTGTCAAAGAGCTTTGCGCCCAAAAGGCCGATCTCTTCCGAAATGGTGAACAGCACTTCGATGGGGGCATGCGAGGCACCGCTTGCCAGCACTCTCTGGATGCCGGCCATGATTTCCACAACTCCGGATTTATCGTCTCCACCCAGAATTGTGGTTCCGTCGGTGTGGATACGCCCGTCTGTGATCAAAGCTTTGATTCCATTGCCGGGTTTCACGGTATCCAGATGCGCGCAGAAAAGGATGGCGGTCTTGGAAGGATCACCATCAAACCAGGCGTAAACGCTTCCGGCATTGCCGCCAGTCTGCTTGTGGGCGTCATCTTCATGTACCTGAGCGCCAAGGGAGATCAAGTCTGCCATGATCCTGTCCGCCATGGCGCGTTCGTTTTTGGATTCGCTGTCGATCGCGACCAGCTCCATAAAGTATTTTACAACGTCTGTTTGCATCGATGCTCCGTTAGTCTTATGATAACGGGCAAAGTATCTGAACTGGGAGATTGTGTCAACGTAATTTCTTCCGGTGATCTCCGCAAACCCGCTTGGGCCAGAGCACGTAGAGATGGCCATTTCCATGCAAGGCATAAAGTTACTAAACCGGTACCTCTTTCCAATTGACAAAAACCTGCCTGTCCATGATCCTTGACGCTCACTGTTAATATAATCCCTCCAAGGAGATAGAGATGTTTTTGACCGATGCCCAACTCAAGAGTGAACTGCAGCGCTGTGAATACTGCGCGGAAAAACCTTGCAAGACAGCCTGCCCGGCTGATTGCTCCCCTGCCGATTTTATCATGGCTGCCAGAGGCGGTAAGCCATCAGATTTTAAACGCGCCGCGGGTATAATCCTGGCCAGCAATCCTTTGGGAGGGATCTGCGGGGCCGTGTGTCCTGATTATCACTGCCAGGCTGCCTGCTCCAGAGAGAAGTTTGACTGCGCCATCCAAATCCCGGCCGTCCAGGCCACGATCGTGCAAAAAGCCAAAGAGCTTGGCCAGATGCCGGATTTCATCCATCCCCAGCCCAACGGACGCAAGGTAGCCATCATCGGGGCCGGGCCTTCTGGCATCGGAACGGCTGTAACCCTCATCCAGCTTGGCTATGAGGTGGAAGTCTTTGAAGAGCAAGATATTGCCGGAGGTCAGGCTAATCTGATCCCGGACGCGAGACTGGATAAAGACATCCTGAGCAGCGATTTGGAGTTCATGGTAAATACTTTCCAGGTCAAGATCAGCTATGACCGCAAATTCGCCAGCCTCGATGAGCTCAAAGGACGCTACGACGCCATCATCCAGAGTGTGGGCCTCGATCAGCCCATCCGTCTGAACATCCCAGGTGCCGAAGCGGCTTTCTTTGGCTTTGATCTGCTTCGCAATCCCGACCATTATGACCTTAAAGGCAAACGCGTAGCCCTCGTGGGTGGTGCCATTGCAGCGGACATGGCCCTCACGGCAGTCCAGAAAGGTGC
>JAGOIY010000177.1 GCA_017995405.1 Candidatus Cloacimonadota bacterium | reverse complement strand
TTCCGATCAGGCTGATAATCTCGTAATCCCGCAGACGGGTTCCCGGTTGCAATACCATTGGCCAACTCCCGAATCATGATAAAATCCGTGTAAACGGAGGCTTGGATTTGGTCAAGCTGAAATTGCGTTTGCCTCTGGGGCGGAATTGTAGTTGACAAATTCTCCCCTTGTATTTCAATTGTAAGTTACTTAAAACGCAAAGGAAAGTATTATGAACTCATACATTATCACCGGCGGGACCATCCTCACTTTCGATCCGGCCGTTCCGGTCATTGAAGACCACGCCATTCTGGTGGCGGATGGCAAGATCATCAGGATCGCCCCCGAAGCGGAGTTTTCTCTCATCCAGTGCGAGCGTATCGATGCTTCCGGCAAGATCGTGATGCCAGGATTGATCAATGCCCATCACCACTTCTATTCCACTCTGGTGACGGGTCTGGGCAAGGCCGCACCCTCCAAGGATTTCAACGAAGTGCTCACAAATCTCTGGTGGCGCCTGGATAAAAAGCTCTCGGACGATGACACTTACATCTCGGCGCTGATCTCTGCTTTGCAGGCCGTCAAGAAAGGCTGCACCACCGTGATCGACCACCACGCCAGTCCCTGGGCCATCCCAGGATCGCTGTCTCAGATCGCTAAAGCCACCTCCGAGGCAGGCATCCGGGCTTCGCTCTGCTATGAAGTCTCAGATCGCGACGGCGAGGCTAAAGCCCTCCAGGGTATCGAAGAAAACGCCGCCTGGATCAGTAAATGCGACGCGGTCAAAGACCCCATGCTGAAGGGTCTCTTTGGCATGCATGCCGCCTTTACTCTCTCAGACGCCACCCTTTCCAGGATCAGTTCTCTGGTAAAGGACCTGGGCTGCGGCACTCACATCCATGCCGCGGAAGCCGAATCTGACGAGCTTTACAACATCCAGCATCACGGCAAACGAGTCGTGGAAAGGCTGCATGACTTTGGTTTGATCAATGCCAACAGCATCCTGGCCCACGGCGTCCATCTCAACGCCCGGGAATTGATGCTGGTAGCCTCATCCGGAGCGGCGATCGTCACCAATCCCCAGTCCAATCTGAACAACGCCGTCGGGATCGCCGATCTGGTGAAAATGACGGAATTGGGCGTCACGGTGGGCCTGGGCACGGACGCCATGACGGTGAATATGCTGGAAGAGCTGCGCGTGGGCCTCTGGGCCCAGCACCTCAGACAGAACAACCCCTCCGCGGCCTTTATGGAAGTGGCCTCCACCCTGCTGTTCAACAACCCCCGCATCGCTCAAAAATACTGGGGACCCGGGCATGGGACCATCACCACCGGAGGCCCTGCCGACCTGATCTTTGTGGACTACGATCCCCACACCCCTCTGGATGCCAGCACCTGGATCGGCCACGTGATCTATGGGATCAGCCAGGCAAGTGTCAATACCACCATCTGCGCGGGCAAAGTGCTGCTGTGGAACGGCCAATTGATGCTGGACCTCGACGAAGCGGAGCTCAAAGCCCGCTCCCGCAAGCTGGCCAAAGCCTTGTGGGATAGATTCTAAGACATAATACAGGAGAATAGACATGTTTGACCAAATCATGCAAAAAGCCCGTGATTACGAGAGCGAAAGCGTCCGCTACCTGATGGACATGATCCGCATTCCCGCCTTTTCCACCAAGGAAAAAGAGGTGGTGGAATATATCAAAAAGGAAATGCTGGCAGCCGGCTTTGACGAAGCCTTCATCGATCCGCTCGGAAACGTCCTGGGCCGCGTCGGAAACGGGCCTCGCGTCATCGCTTTCGATGCCCATATCGACACCGTCTATCCCGGAGACCTCAAGCTCTGGGATTTCGACCCCTTTGATGCCCACGTCAAAGACGGCAAAGTCTGGGGACGCGGCTCAGTCGATCAGGAAGGTGGCATGGCCTCCATGCTAACGGCCGCACGGATCATCAAAGACCTGGGCCTCAACGACAAATACACCATCTGGTTCACCGGCACCGTCATGGAAGAAGATTGCGACGGCCTCTGCTGGCAATACATCATCAAGGAAGACAAGATCAAGCCGGAAATGGTGGTGATCACCGAGCCCACCAACATGAACATCTACCGGGGCCATCGTGGCCGCATGGAAATGCAGGTGCACGTGAAAGGCCTTTCCTGCCACGGCTCCGCTCCCGAACGTGGTGTGAACGCCATCTACAAGATCAGCCGCATCGCTCTCGAGATCGAAAAGCTGCATCAGCGCCTCCGTGATGACGAGTTCCTCGGCAAGGGAAGTGTCTGCGTCACCGAGGTTTACTTCACAGGCCCCTCCCAGTGTGCCGTTCCGGATTCCGCTCGCATCCATCTGGACCGTCGTCTCACCTGGGGTGAAACGCTGGAAAGCTCTGTGGCAGAGGTAAAAGAAGCCTGCCGCCTGGCCGGCGAACCGGATGCCGAAATCGAGATACTCACCTACGAGGAAGCCGCCTTCACCGGCCTCGTCTATCCCACCCAGAAATACTTTCCCACCTGGGTCACGCCAGTCGATTCACCCTGGCTCAAGAGCGCCGAAGCGGCCTATCAGAAGACGCTCGGACGCGCCCCCAAGGTGGATAAATGGACCTTCAGCACCAACGGCGTGGCTATATCTGGCATGCATGGCATCCCTTGCATCGGTCTGGGGCCCGGCAACGAAATCTATGCCCACGCCCCCAACGAAGCCACTCCGATTGAGCACCTCACCGAAGCGGCCGCTTTCTATGCCGCGCTGGTCTGGCAGCTCAACCAATGAGCCACTTTAGTCACTGGCGCTGCACCACTTGCGGGGCTGAATACGCTCGCGACGAGGTCCGCTACCTCTGTCCTATTTGCTCACGGGACTATAAGCCCGGCATCCCTTTGCCCGGAGTGCTGGAAGCCTTGTTTGATTATGAAAGCATAGCGGCAGAGTGGCGTAAGGTACCTGACATCACGCTCTTCAGTGCCCTGGATGCCCATTGGTATCCACCTCTGCCGGTAGGCAAGACCCCCCTGTTTGAAGTGGAACGTCTGGGCCGGGAACTGGGAATGAAGCGGCTCTGGATCAAGAACGACGCCCT
>JAGOIY010000044.1 GCA_017995405.1 Candidatus Cloacimonadota bacterium | reverse complement strand
TATAACTGGCTGGGTAGGGAGGATTCGAACCCCCGGATGGCAGGGCCAGAACCTGCTGCCTTACCGCTTGGCGACTACCCAGCAAAAATCTATCTGAACGCTTGGTGGAAAGGAGCGGTGAGCATCCTTTGCCCCAGCCGGTTAAGCTGGCTGGGCAGGGAGGATTCGAACCCCCGGATGGCGGGACCAAAACCCGCTGCCTTACCGCTTGGCTACTGCCCATCAAAGCTTTCTGGCGGAGAGGGAGGGATTCGAACCCTCGGTAGGCTTTTGACCTACACACGCTTAGCAGGCGTGCACCTTCAGCCAGCTCGGTCACCTCTCCCCAATATTTGGGAACACTCTATGTAATGGCGGAGGATGAGGGATTCGAACCCCCATGGGCAGAACCCGGCGGTTTTCAAGACCGCTGCCTTACCAATTAGGACTAATCCTCCACAGCAAGTTGTATCCTTCAATCCGAAGGCCGTTTTTTTGTCAATCGATTTCTTGGGTAAGCGCTCCGATTAGCCTCCCATGCCTATCGCACGCTTATCGCACGCCTAACCCGTGCTTTGGCCTGGGTGGAGGGTGAGTAGTCCATTAGATACAGACAGGAGACCAAACACCAAGGCCAGGGTAATAGGCTCTGAATTGACTATAGGGATGGAACTTAAGTAATCAGGTTGTCATCGCTTTGATGCGGTTCAGCTCTGCTTCAAAGCCCTTTTTGCCCATCAGGGCATAGGTGGCGATTTTGCCGGCTTCCACACCAGGCTGATCGAGAGGATCAATGTGCAGCAACTTGCCGGTAAAGACGGTCTGGATCTCATACATCATGATAAACTCACCCAGGTGATACTCATCCAGACGAGGGAAGCCGATCGTGGCATTGGGCCGTCCTGCCGAAGTGAGGGCCACAGCGGTGGCGAGGGCTTCGGCATTGAGCAGTTCGGAGAGCTTGCGGCCGCCCAGATAGCTCACTTCTTCCCGTTCGGGATGCAAATTGGGGATCACGTAGTCGTGGGCAAACTCATCCACAGTGAGGAAGGTAAAGACTTTATCCATCGGACCTTCGGCATAAAGCTGCACCTGAGAGTGCTGATCGGTGGTCCCCAGCGCTTTCACAGGTGTCTGGCCCACAAAGACTTCCCGGCCGCGGGTGTCGCGCCGTTTGCCGAGACTCTCAGCCCAGAGCTGACGATACCAGTCCGCCATATCGTAGAGCGCGTTGGAATATGGCATCATGACGCTGATGTTTTTGCCTTCCCGCATATAGAGATAGTGCAGCAGGCCATTGAGATAGGCGGGATTGCTGTAGATATCAGTGTCTTCACAGCGTGACCGCATGGCCTTGGCCCCTTCCAGCAGCTTGGCGATGTCCATCCCCGCAAAGGCTGAGGATAGCAGACCGACATCCGTGAGCACGGAAAAGCGGCCTCCCACATTGTCTGGCACCACGAAAGAGGGATAGCCCTCCTTGCGAATCACCTGACGCAAGAAACCCTTTTCCCGGTCCGTGGTGACCACGATCCGCTTCTTATAGTCCTGGGGGAATCGCTTTTGGACGATATCGGCCAGGATCATGTAGCCAGCCATGGTCTCAGCGGTGGTGCCGCTTTTGGTGATCACGTTGAAGAGGGTGCGTTCCAGATCGATCTGGTCCAGAATCTCTTTGAGGAAGACGGGATCCACGTTGTCATAGACCAATACGCGTCTGGGAAGCTCGCGCTCCGTTTTCAGGGCAGAATACAAAGCTTTGTTGCCCAGAGCAGAACCTCCGATCCCCAGCACCACCATGGTGTCGAACCGGGGGTCCAAGCCAGCCACAAAATCGGTGATGTGGCTAACATTCTGTTCCGGTAGGGCATAGAAGCCCAGGATGTCGGCCTGGCGGTCTTTGCCGATCTCGTCGTGGGCATCCAGGATGGCGGAGCTCATATCGGCTATCCGCTCCGGGGCGATAGCTGTAGGGATGTGTTTTGAGTGCAGTAAATTACGATATTCAAACCTGATCATGGGGCCTCCTCAGTCCTGATAGTATCTTTTCAGGTCATGGTTGATTAGTTGTTCCACCGCGGCCAGATCTTGTCTTTCGCTTGTGCCGAGGATTGATGTCAGTTCAGAATCACAGCGGCGGATGATGTTCTTGCAAAAAGCTACCCGCTTGGGATGGACGCTCAATTCATCGATTCCCATGCCTACCAGCAGGGGAATGTAGTGCGGGATGGAACCCATCTCTCCGCAGACGCTAACAGCTATGCCATGCTTGTGGGCCGCGGAAATGCTTAAAGCAATGAGTTTTAGCACTGCCGGATGATGTTGGGTATACCTGCCGCTGAGGGCATCTGAGTTGCGGTCCACCGCCAAAGTGTATTGGGCCAGATCGTTGGTGCCGATACTGAAAAAATCGGCATATCGGGCCAGTTCGTCAGCACACAGCGCTGCTGAGGGGACCTCGATCATAACTCCCATGGGGATATCGGCCCTGCAGGGGATACCGCGTTCCCGCAGCTCCGCGGCGCACTTTTTCACGATCTCTTTGGCGGCAATCAGGTCACTGGCATCGTTTACCATAGGAAACATCAGGCTCAATTCGCCATGCACGGCAGCCCTCAGCGCGGCTTTGAGCTGAGTCTTGAACACATCTGGCCGGAACAGCGAAAACCTCAGGCCCCGGCATCCCAGATAGGGGTTATCCTCCCGCTCCGATGGAATCAGATGAGACAGCTTGTCACCCCCCAAATCAAAGCTGCGGATGGTGACGGGATAAGGGGCCATCGCTTCCAGCACCTGAGTGTAAATCTGATACTGCTCATCCTCGCTGGGCAGAGCGCTACGGTCCAGATAGAGGAATTCCGTCCTGAACAATCCTATCCCCTCCGCTCCCAAAGCCCGAAGCTGAGAGGCTTCAGCGGGAAGCTCGATATTGCCTTTGACTCTGATCATTTTACCAGTCTGGGTCACCGCCGGCAGGAGCGCGTCGGCCAGATCTTTCTGTCTGGCAGTGCGGAACTTGGCCTGCAACTCACTGAAACGCAAGAGGGTATCTTCATCCGGATCAATGATCAGCTGAGCTCCCAGAGCGTCCACGATCACCGTTTGTCCGTTATCAAGCTGCTCTGAGAGATCGGCGATGGCAGAAAGCGCCACGATGTCCAGTCCCCGGGTGAGAATCGCGGCATGGGAGGTGAAGGAGCCCTTTTGGCTCACCCAAGCTCCTATCCCCTTGCTGGCCATGGCGGTTACGAGACTGGGACTGGGCTCTGGGCAAAAGAGAACTTCATCGGAGGAAAACACCGCCAGCGGATCGGCAGAATGGCCCAACAGGATGGCCAGGAGGCGTTCCTGCAGGTCTCTGTAGTCCGCAGCGCGCTGGGCAAAGAAATCGTTTTGCATGGCGGTAAACATGGACGCAACTTCATCAAAGGCAGTTTTCACAGCCTGGGCCGCGCTGTTGTAATCGATCAGCACCAGGCCTTCCAGCTTGGCCAGCAGGTCCGGATCGCGCAGGATAATCTGATGCGTCTCAAAGATTTCACGCTCGCTGCCTGTTTTGGGGAGGGCGTCCAGCAGTTCATCCAGTTGGAGGACGGCGGTTTCGATAGCTTGAAGCAGGCCCTGAAACTCCTGCTCAGCATTTTCCGGGTTAATATGGCTGTGAAGCACTACCGGGGAACGGGAACTGAGGAATCGGGCCCTGCCGATAAAGATCCCGGGGTTGATGGAATTGCCGGTGAGGATACGCATGTCAGCGAGACTCCGTACTACTTGTTGAAACTACTGAGCTGCAGAGGTTTCCTTTTTTCACTACAGAGCTACAGAGGAAACAGAGAGAGGTACAGAGAATTGTGAATGCTCTGACCAGTGGAGCCGGAAACGTCCTCGTTTCCGGGGGCCCGTATCGTCGATTTCCAAATCGGCGCCATGACTGCTTGCAGAGATGACTGGAGCAAAGACAGAGAGCACCGAACGCAAACGGAGACGTTTGCGGTCCCATCAGTCCTCTCCAAAACCGCTGGTAATGAGAGCGGAAACCTCTTCGATCAGGTAGCTTTCATCCACTCCGTCGGCAATCAGATTGAGGGTGGAGCCAGATTCCGCGGCCAGCATCATCACTCCCATTATGCTCTTCCCATTTACCCTCATACCGTCTTTTTCGATAAAGAACTCGGAGCGAAACTTGGTGGCCGCTCTCACCATGAGAGCTGAGGGGCGGGCATGCAGGCCCAGCTTGTTACTGACCTTGATCTTCTTTTGTATCATTGCCCTGGGCCTGAGTCTGTTTTAGCAGAGTCTGCTTGCGGATCTCTTCGTGGAGCCGGCGGTTGAAATCTTCCGCCGCGTCGTAACCCACGCTTTTGAGGATCATGTTCATCGCCGCCACTTCCACGATCACGGAGACGTTTTTGCCCGGCGAGACGGGAAGATAGATGATGGGGAGCTTGACGCCCAAATGATCGGCGTAATTGCTGGTGAGGCCAATGCGTTCGTAATCCATGTTTTCCTGCCAGGGCATCAGCTCGATCTGCATATCGATGGTTTTCTGACGGCGCACTCTTTCGATGCCAAACATGCGTTCCACATTCACAAAGCCCACCCCGCGGATTTCCATGAAGTGGCCAAATTCGCGTCCGCTCTTGCCCACCAGTTGGTCATCAATATAGCGGATGGTGATGAGGTCGTCCCCCACCAGGCTGTGACCCCTGTGAATGAGGTCCAGAGCGCATTCGCTCTTGCCGATCCCGCTTTTTCCGGTGAGCATGATCCCGAGGCCAAAGACGTCCACCAGAGTGGCGTGGATGGTCTTTTCGAGGGCAAAGACGTCTCTCAGATAACGGGTGAGCTGATGAATGAGCTGGATGGTGGAAAAGCGGCTGGAGAGCAGCGCGATATTGAGATCGTTGGCCAGATACTCCACCACCGGTGGCAGAGTCAGACCTTTGGTGACGATCACGCAGGGAATATCCGTCTTAAAAAGGTCGCGCGCCCGCTGGATCAGCAGCTCTTCCTTGAGGCTTTGCAGATAGCGCACTTCCGCCTCTCCGATCACCTGAATGCGATCCGAGGCAAACACTTCCAGCCAGCCGGTCAAGGCCAGTCCGGGACGGTTTACATGGGGTGATGATATCTTTTTGTTGAGGGTTTCGGGCTCGGTAACCAGAGAAAGGGCAAGATCCTTTTTCTTGTTATCGAACAGCTCTTTTACGGTGATTTCACGCATATTCGCAAGCCTTGGGGCGAGGCCCTCCCTCCGGCATCAGATCCTGGTCCCGGAGGGAGATAATCGCCGGTTGATCAGGGTTCAAACAATTTATAATGCTCGGCGTCACGTTTCACGAGGACGTTCAAGCGATCGGTCTCTACATTCTTGAAGATGAGGAATTCTTCCTTCAGTTCGTCTATTTTTTCCAGGGCTTCCTGGACGTCCATAATCTCAGGAACAACCCGCTTGGTTTTGAGGGTTTTACGCGCCCGGCTTTCGGTATTTACCTGAATCTCCGTGGCGCGGGAGAAGTCGTTGAACTGCTCTTTGAGAGCTTTCTTCTGGTGGTCTGTCACACGGTCTTTGAGCTTCTTGATCTGCGCTTCCATCTTATCCAGGGCGTTGTCTATGGATAAATACATATCCATCTCTTCAGCCTGACTTTGCAGGTTGAAGCGGGACGCGTGCAAGGTGAGCTCGCAGATGTTGCGGTTGTTCTCCAACGCCAGAGTGACGTGCACGTGAATGATGTGGTCGAAGTATTTCTTGACCTTGAGGCAAGACGTTTCGACGTAGTCCCTGATCGCCTTGGTAAGTTCGAAGTGGCGGGCAGTAATCGTGATCTGCATGTGTGATACCTCCTTTGTTCAGATCTTGTGAATAGACAGGTTGCGGATATCCTCCAGGGATTCCTTGACGGCTTCAGAAAGGGTGGGATGGGCAAACACGATGGATTCGACGGCCTCAGCCGTGGCACCTTGCGATATCAGGATCGCGCCCTGAGCGATGAGCTCCGCGGCATTGGGACCCAGGATATGCATCCCCACCAATGCTTTGGTATCCGCCCGGGCAATGGTTTTCACGAATCCGAAGCTGTTTCCCAGGGCCAGGGCTTTGCCGCTTGCCGAAAAAGGAAACTTGCCAACCAGGATATCGGAGAATCTTTCTTTGGCCTCCGCTTCGGTATAACCCACGGAAGCCAGTTCCGGATCGGTGAAAGTGCAGCGGGGCACGTTCACGTAGTCCAGCGCTTGTAAATGAAAATCTTGCTGGCTGACCTGGCTGTGGATATGCGAGGCCACGATCAGTCCTTGCTTGCTGGCCGTGTGGGCCAAAGGCAGTTTGGCGGTCACATCGCCAATGGCATAGATGCCGGGCAGGGAAGTGCGCATCCATGCGTCGATGACTACCGCTCCCCTTTCCATCTGAGGAGCTGTCTGAGGCCAGGCAATGTTCATCACAGGGGACCGTCCCACACTCATCAGGACCTTGTCCACCATCAGCTCTGAGCCGTCTGACAGAGTCAACAGCATACCATCCCCGGACCACAGCGCTGAAGTGAGGCCTGCCCCGGTGGTGATCTTGATACCAGCCTTCTTAAGTGCCAAGGCCAGACGCTTGGAGAGTTCTTCGTCTTCCAGGGCGACGATACGGGGTAAAAACTCGATGATGTGCACCTTGACACCGAAGCTGTTCATGATCGAGGCAAATTCGCAGCCGATCACTCCGCCTCCGATCACGGCAAGGCTGGATGGCAGCTTGTCTAGCTTGAGGATGCCCGTGGAGGAAAGCACGTTCACCTCGTCGATCGCGATGCCGGGCAAAGACTTGGGTTCTGAACCTGTGGCCAGGATGATCCACTCGGAGCTGATGGATTCTCCCTCTGCCAAGTCCACCTTCCACAAGTCTCCTTCCTTCGCGATAGTAGTGGCTTTGTCTTTGATAATAGGAATCCTGCGTTTGCGGAAGAGGAACTCGATCCCGCTCACCAGTTGTTCCACGATCTGGTTTTTGCGCTCAAACACCCTGGAGTAGTCCAGGAGTCCGTCGCTGACCGGCAGTCCGTAGCTCTCGGCTTCCTTGAGTTCTCTGAATAGTTCAGCGCTCTTTACCAGTGCCTTGGTGGGGATGCAACCCCAGTTCAGACATACGCCGCCCACGCGTTCGGCTTCGATCACCACACAGGATATCTCATACTGGCTGAGCCGGATGGCTGTCTCATAACCGCCAGGGCCTCCGCCAATGATTGCTACTTGGTACTGCTGCATATTCTTAGCTCCTTCTGAGACGGCTGTTCAGGATTCCCAGTTCAAAACGGTATTTGGCGATGATGCGCCTTGAGATGTTCATGCCGAGGGCTTTGAGGTTTTCCACCAGTTCCTGATCGCTGAGGGGATGGCGCTTGTCTTCCAGCTCCACCATACGGATGATGTGGCTTTTCACGTGTTGGCGGGAGATGGTCTCATAGTTGTCATCCATGCCGGCCGTGCTGCTGAAAAAGTCCTTGAGGGCAAAGATGCCATAGGGCGTCTCGGCATATTTGTGTTTGACCACCCTGGAGATAGTGGATTCGCTCACTCCGATATCCTGAGCGATCACGGCATAGGTGAGAGGCTGCAGAACTCCCAGACCGCTGTAAAAAAAATCCGCCTGGTGCTTGATGATGGACAGCGAAACGCGTTCCAGGGTGCGCATCCTCATAAAGATGGATTTGATCAGAAACTTGGCGGAGTTGATCCTGTCTCTCACAAACTGGAGGGTCTCGCGGTCAAAAGCCCCACGGCTGATCATCTTGCGGTAACGGGGACTGATAATGATATTGGGAGTGATCTGATCGTTGATGATCACCACATACTCACCGTCGATGAGCTTCCAGGTGACATCCGGAAACACAAAACTGGTGTTGGGGGCCAGGATTCTGAGCCCCGGCTTGGGGTCCAGATGGGATATTTGCTCCCGGGCGTTGAAGATGGTCTCTTCAGAGACGCTAAAATGCGAGGCCAGCTTTTGATAGCGGCGGTGGATGAGGTTTTCAAACTGATCGGTGCAGAGGCCCACGATGATGCGGTTTTGCAACTGGTCGTCCGTAAGCTGGGAGAGCAGGCATTCTCCGATGTTTCTGGAAGTGATGCCCCTGGGGCTGAGATGCAGGATGATCTGATGCAGTTCATTGGCCCGGGAAGCGGGAATGCGGTAGCGTCTGGCCGTCTTTTCAAGATCAAACCTCAAGGGCAGAAAGCCATAGATGTCACAGCTGTCCACCAGCTCGGAGCAGAAGTCCAGCTCGGCATCCGTGAGGTCGAGGGGAAAGAGCTGTTCCAGAAACTTTTCCCGCCCGTCTTCCTCAAAGCGGATCAGGGATTCGGTGTGATCGGCCTCACTATCGCCATGGCGGGATTCATAGGAGAGGTGATATTCGTTCCACTGGTCCAGGATTTCGGTGAGCTCGCGGGCTTCGGAGATGGTTTTGAAGGATTCTTCGCCCTCCTCTTTTTCTTCGATGGATACCGAGCTCTCAGGCTGGGAGGCTTCAAAACCGCTCTCGTCTATATCTTCTTCATCTTTCTCTTCTCTGAGCTCCAGGAGGGGGTTGTTGACCAGCTCCAGCTTGATGTAGCTTTCCAGCTCAAGAATCGGCAGGGACAGCATCTTGAGGGATTGCAGCATCTTGGGCTTGAGGGCAAGCTCCTGTTTTTGACGGAGGGAGAGATGTTGATCAAGACCACTCATGATTATTTATCAAAGGGATTGCTCAGGAAACGGTCTCCCAGATAGACCTGCTTGGCTTTTTCATCATTTATCAGCTCCATTGAAGTTCCAGACACGATGATCTTACCTTCGTAGATAATATAAGCCCGATTCACGATTTTCAAAGTCTCGATCACGTTGTGGTCCGTGATCATGATCCCGATGTTTTTATCTCTCAATTTGCCAATAATATCCTGGATGTCGGCCACGGCGATGGGATCGACTCCCGCGAAGGGCTCGTCCATAAAAATGAAGGCAGGATTGGTGACCAGCGCGCGGGTGATTTCCAGCTTGCGACGTTCACCACCCGAGAGAGTGTAGGCTTTTTGTTTCGCGAGCTTGGTGAGGCCCAGTTCCTCGAGCGCTTCCGCCAGCCGCTTCTTCTGCTCAGCTTTGGGAAGTTTGAGGGTCTGCAGGATCGCCAGGATGTTGTCCTGAACGCTCAGTTTGGCAAAAATGGAGGGAGCCTGGGCCAGATAGCCAAGGCCCAATCTGGCGCGCCGGTACATGGGCAGATGGGTGATGTCTCTGTCATCCAGCATCACTTTGCCCTTGTTTGGTTTGGCGAGGCCAATAATCATATAGAAAGTAGTGGTCTTGCCGGCACCGTTGGGACCCAAAATGCCCACCACCTCTCCCTGGGACATATCCATGCAGAGATCGTTGACCACCGTCCTCCGGCCATATATCTTTACCAAATGCTGAGCTCTGATCTTGTGAGTTTCCATATTGCTAATCTATTACAAGGGGGTCCATTTGTCAAGGATTGTTCTGGAATTTATAGCTGCCCTTGACGCCGCGGGCCATGCGCATCAATTCCAGCTTGTTATCATCGTTGAACTTAGCCTCCAGAAAATATCCCCTGGCCGTGTTGACAAAGGGGTCTCGTTTGTCCCTCGCCGCCTGAGCGTAATAATAGACCACCTCATCTTCTGCCGTGAATTCTTTGATCGCCTCTTCCCGAAACCCGATCGAGATAAATCCCGCCGTGACCCAATTGTCCTGAATCCCACCCCGCTCTTCGGAAAAGCTCACTCTACAGCTATCCTGCAGCTCCGCTCTCTGCAGCTTGCGCTCTTTGAGATAGAGATAGAATTCATTAGCGCTGGCCTTCGCATAGTCTGAAACAAAGCTCGGACGGCCTGTAAAAACCGCCTTTTCCTCGTTGATCATATAGATCAGAAAATCGCTGTTTACAAGGTAATCCTGAGATTTGACCTCCGCGTTGAAGGTGGCCACGATCTTGCGGTCGGCATCGAAGAATTCTATCTTGTCTGCCTTGATGAACAGGGTATCGGCTACTCCGGAACGCAGGCGGGGGTTTTCGATCATATAGGCATAGCCGGCTTTTCTGTCCCAATAGGCGTAACCGCACTCCGCCCAGGCGTTTTCATCCTTGTCCCAGGCTGAGACGTCTTTCCAGACGGTCAGTTTGTCCGCCTTGCGGTTGTAGATGGCGTATTCGCTTTTGAACCAGCGCAGACTGCCAGTCTTGCGGGATTCGGTGATCTGCACCTTGCCACCCAGATTGAGGTCCTCGGTGGAACGGTAATAGGCCACGCTATCGGCTTTGAGGCCAAGGGAATCGTTGACCACACTCACTCTGCCGGAGAGCCTGGCGATCTTTTGCGTGTCAAAGATCATCGCCCGATCGCTCTTGAACTCTGTCTTCCCATACCAGAAATGCACCTTGCCGCTGAGTTCCAACACCTGTTCGTTGTTGAGGCGGTTGAGGAAAAGCTTGTCCGAATGGATCAGCTTGAAAGCTTCCGTCTTTGAAGTGGTTTGAGCTCCCAGGGGAAGCAGGACGACCAGCAGCAAGATTGCCAGAAGAGCAGGTGGACTAAGCTGCCTTTGCAGACAGGCAAACGAGGACGGTGGCGTCCCCACCGGCAAATGGAGACCTTTGCCACTCCTCTGGATCAGCTTACCAGTCAAAATCAGTCGAATCAAAATTTCCATCCGCTGACACTGTTTCCAGCTCGGCAAAATCAATCTGGGGATTGGTGCGCAAACGCTGACCGCGCAGGGTGTTGCCATCTCTGATCACCGTAACGTCCCCCGGGGCGGTGATCTCATCGAGGTTGCGGTCCCAGATCATGCTGTTTGAGCTCACCATGCCTCCAGGTGAGCTAAGTTTCACGTTCCCATAGGCAAAGATCATATTTCGGGCGTCGTCCACAATGGTGGAATCGGCTTTCAGATGAGTGGTCCCTCCCGTTTTGGGATCGAGGGCCCTGATCTCCACACCCACCGCGTTCATCAGTCTGCGGTCATAAAAGCGGTCCACTCTGTCTGCGAAGATTTCATAATCCACCCGGTCGCCGTTGTATTCTATGATGTTGACCTTATTGCTGCTTTCATCGGGCAGGTTGCGGTCCAAAGGGGCCGCGGCCACAGTCAGGTCCTGCTGTTTACAACTACAAAGCAGCAGGGCCAGCAGCATCGCCGCCAGCTTAAGAAATCTTGGCCAGGTAATCGTTCACCGCCTGTTCGTAGATGGTCTTGTTGTTGAGCACCAGTTCGATGCATTCTCTCACGGCACCTCTTCCACCCGAGGCCAGCATCACGTAATCAGCCATGGCAGCGACGTCGCGGGCGGCGTCTGCAGGGCAGACAGATACAGCCGCCACGTTCATCACCGGGATGTCATTCCAGTCGTCGCCCATATACAGCAAGTTGCAGAAATCCAGCTTGAGTTCCTTGAGCAGTTCTCTGGTTTTTTCCAGCTTGTTGGCCACTCCCTGGTAGAGGTAGTCGATCTTGAGGTCCTGACAGCGTCTTTCCAGAGCTGCGGAACTGCGGCCAGTGATGACGGCCGTCCTGACATGCGAAAATCGCAACAGCTGAAAGCCCATGCCATCGTGGGCATCAAAGTTCTTAAGCTCTTCACCGTTACAGCCATAGATGATCTTGCCGTCGGTGAGCACGCCATCGCAATCGAAGATTATCAGGTTGATCCGGTCCCAATTGACTCTGGGTTTATAGGGTTTGCCGATTTTCTTGAAGTGGGTAACCTGATGAGCGAATTGATTATACTCATGCGGGAGTATCACCTTGTTGTTTAACTCTGCCATTTAGTCCTCCTTCAACGACTTTCTCACGGCAATCGCGTCTGCCAGCAAAGCCTTCAGATCATCCAGAGGCAACATGCTGGCCGCGTCGCTGAGTGCTGTGTGGGGCTGGGGATGCGTCTCGATAAACAGTCCCCTCACTTTACCAGTGGCCATGGCGGCCCTGGCCATCATGGCGGCATACTGAGGCCCCCCACCGGAAACCTGGCCCAATGAAGGTTTCTGCAAGGAATGGGTGACGTCATAGACGATCGGATAGCCGGATTCGGCCATGATGGCAAAGCCCCTAAAATCTACCACCAGATCATGATAGCCAAAGCTCGTGCCCCGCTCGGTGAGCAGGATTTGGTCTGATCCGGCATTTCTGGCCTTAATGGCGGCCGGGATGATATCCTCGGGGGCCATGAACTGGCCTTTTTTGATGTTGATAATCCTGCCGCTCTTTGCCACCGTCTCGATCAAAGAGGTCTGACGGCTCAGAAACGCGGGGATTTGAATGATATCACAGATCTGGGCCACCGCTTTCACTTCCTCACATTCATGCACATCGGTGAGAATGGGAAAGCCGAATTCCCGCTTCAGTTCATCCAGACAGCGCAGCCCCGCTTCCATTCCAGGCCCGCTGGGAGAGCTGCCTGAGCTGCGATTGGCCTTGCGGTAGGAGCTCTTGAACACGAGCGGGAGCTTAAACTCCGCGCTCAGGAAGCTGAGCCGTTCCGCTACCTGGCGCATTGTGTCCATCCCCTCAACCACGCAGGGGCCCGCGATCAGAAAGAAGGGCCAGGCCTCCTTTAATCTATGATAGAGTTCCATTTACCTCGCCTAAGAGAGCTTTTTTATCTGTTCCCAGCTAAAACTGGCATCGTCACGGCCAAAATGGCCATAGGAAGCAGTGGGAAGATAGATCGCTCTGCGCAGATCAAGGTAATCGATGATTCCATTTACTGTCAAGTCAAAATTGCCACGGATGATTTTCTCGATCTCATGATCTGCCAAAACTCCGCTGCCATAGGTATCCACCATCAATGAAACCGGCTCCTGTTCCCCTATCACAAAGGAAAACTGGATCAGACATTCATCCGCCAATCCGCAAGCAACCACGCTCTTGGCAATGTGCCTGGCCATATAGGCAGCGCTGCGGTCTACCTTGGTGGCGTCCTTGCCGGAAAATGCCCCGCCACCGTGTTGAGCCCAGCCGCCATAGGTGTCCACGATGATCTTGCGTCCCGTGAGTCCCGTGTCGGCAGCCGGACCGCCATCTTCCCATCTGCCCAGGGGATTGATCTTCACGGCGTATTTATCGGCGCTGAAAGTGCTGAAGCTGTCAGCTTCCATTTCAGCGATGGTAGGCTTGATCACCAGTTCATCTATCCTCTGCCGCAAATCCTGGAAGCCTTTGTCATCCAAATGCAGGTGGTGGGTGGAAATCACCACCGTCTCCAAAGCTATAGGTTTGCGGCCGCAGTAACGCATGCTCACCTGAGATTTGGAATCAGGCATCAATTGTGGGATGGCGCCGTTTCTTCGCGCTTCGCTGAGCTTTTGCAAGAGCTTGTGGGCCATGGCGATGGGGACAGGCATCAGATGCCGGGTCTGATTGCAGGCATAGCCAAACATCAGTCCCTGATCGCCGGCTCCATTTGATTGCTCCAGTGCTTTCTCCTGTTTGTGGAGGTAATTCTCGATATAGCAGTTGTCGTCAAAACCTTTCCCGTCAACCGTATAACCGATGTCGGCAATCACTTTGCGGACCAGAGGCTCGATCTCGACCTTAACCTGGGAAGGCGAGGATATTTCTCCGGCCAGCACTACCCGGTTTTTGGTGCATAGAGTCTCGCAGGCAACTCTGGCCTTGGGATCTTTGCCAACAAAAGCGTCCAGAACCGCGTCCGAGATCTGGTCGCAAACCTTGTCCGGATGACCTTCACTCACCGATTCGGAGGTGAACACATACTCGTTTTTGTCGCAGGGGAGATTGGCATGTAAAGCTGTCATCTCTATTCTCCTTTTTTTCAATTACTTAGTTTTAACCCAAAGCAAAATGACCGGCCACTAAAGCCGGTCATTCATAGAGAATCAGCCGCACTTTAGCACATTTGTCACGCGGAGCAAAGGGCAAATTACCGCGATATATACACTGCCTTGGGCACTGGCAAAGATCCTCGCGGATACCAGGCTTGAAGACAGAAAAGGGTGGTACATCTCCGGGGATTCGAACCCCGGACCCACTGATTAAGAGTCAGTTGCTCTACCAACTGAGCTAGAGATGCACAACTTGAGGGACATCTTTTTTTAGGTGCCTGGGATGTCAAGATAAAAGACGGGGAAGCGTTACGAGTAGGAGCTAAGCGAGTGGTGGGTGAATTTCTTTTTTCAATCTGTGTACTCACCGCTTTCTGTGTCCTCTGTGAAGTCAGTTCAGATGATTAGAAAAAGCCGGTGGAAGCATCCACCGGCTTTTTCAGTCTA
>JAGOIY010000043.1 GCA_017995405.1 Candidatus Cloacimonadota bacterium | reverse complement strand
TAGCGCAGATAGATGCCGCTGGAGTCGTCTTCAATCACGCGTTGACGTTCCGGGGACTGGAGCTTGAGGCCTTTCACCTCATAGGCCAGCACGGGATTGTAGAAGCCCTTGAGATCATAGTAGCGGCCTTCAGTGCAGTCCAGGACGTCTTTCACAAAGCTCCAGGTCTCGTGGGAGATGAGGATCTGGTCTTCAGCGGCTTCCGCTTGTAGGCGTGCTGCCATATTTACCGGGGCTCCGATCACGGTGTAGTCCATGTGTTCGCTGGATCCGAAGTTGCCCACGTTCACAAATCCGGTGCTGATGCCCATGCGGATGTGCAGGGGCTCCGGAAAGCCCAGTTCAAACCATTTGTGCTGCAGTTCCGTCATGCGTTGCCGCATTTCCAGTGCCATCATCACAGCCCGGCGGGCATGTTCCGCGTCGCTGCTGAAGTCCGGATCGCCAAAGAACACCACGATGGCGTCGCCGATGTATTTATCCAGAGTGCCGCCATGTTTGAAGACGATGTGGGTCATCTCTTCCAGATAGGAATTGAGGATGGCGGTGAGGGCTTCGCCTTCCATCTTGCTGCTATGCCACGAGAAGCCTTTGATGTCGCTGAAGAAGATGCTCAGTTTCACTCTGCGGGTCGTGCCCGTCTCCACCTTTTCCTTGCCGGAAGTGATCTTTTTATAGATGGGAGGGGGCACATAGCGTGACAACCTGTCCATCAGAGTGTTCATGCGCTTCTGTTGTTTATCGCTGAGGCGGGTGAGCTGGCTGCTCTGTTTGAGGAGTTCTGAATAGGCGGTAGCGAGGGCCTGAAAATCCTCTATCGTAACGCAGCCTTCGCTTTTATGGCTCTCCAGAAGTGCTTTTGCCCGATCCAGCAGTTCCTGTTCTTTGCCAAACAGGTCATTTTGCCCCATGGCTGCCTATTCCTCTAGTTGAAGAATGCTATGAGGGAAACTGGCATCCTCCAGAAAGAGCTCGAAGGTATCCTTGATCTCCAGATCGTCCGAAGGGTAAAACCAGGTAAGCTCAACCGGATGGCCTTGATCGAAGAAACGCTGTAACTTGGCCAGCATATCGGTAATCATCTTGCTGGAACTGGTGTTTTGGAAGAAGCTCAGCATTTTGATGTTGAGAGGGGTGTTGGGCTGTTCAAAATATTCATCCAGAGCGGTGATCAGAGGGCCATAGACGTCCACGGCGTTTTCAGGGTAGCTGTCACCCTCGATCAGAAGGGTCCTGGTCTCTGGGTCAAGCTCGATTCTGGGGCTGTAACGGGTGCCTTCTATATGCAGTTTCTTCATCATTAATCCTCCACTTCCACCACGATCTTCATCTCAAAAAACATCATGCCGTCCGGACCAGGGGTGAAGCTGTAATCGATAGGCCGACCGGATTTGCGGGCCACTTCGTAGAGGCCCAGTCCAGCTGAGCCGTTAGCACTGATGGTGCCCTGTCGCATCTGCTGCTGGTAGTTTCTGGTGAGTTCGCTGGGGGAAAGGGTGTTGATGTAATCCAACCTGGTCTTGATGTCTTCCGCCTCATCTGGACTCACGAAATTACCGCTGAACACCACAAAGCATCCTTCGGGAGTTTTGCCAATGCCGATCAGACCAATGCCCACCGTCTTGCTTTTATCCAGAACGGTCTTTTCGGAAGAATACTTGAGGATGTTGTGGGCGGCTTCCACCAACACGGAAAAGACCCTGCGGATCACCTTGGCGTCACAATCGTCCCGGTGTAGCTCTTCCTTGATGGTATCGCCCAGTGAGATCAAAACGTCCTGTGTGATGGGACCTTTATAAGAGAACTGAATGTGGCTGTCGTGCATCAGCTGGTAGATGGCGTGCACGTCAAATGAAGTGTTCATGGTCCGTCCTTATAGTTGAACTGATCTTCGGCAAGCAGATTGCGGGGCGGGATATTTGTCAAGTTTTAAAAGTGGCAGGGTTTTATCGAACAGGCAGAGACAGGCATATTGACAAAAACAGGCGACTTCACTTTAATGTCTCAAAACATTACGGGAACCTGCCAATGGACTACATCAGTAAACGGGTGCTTGCCGCCCACGATCTTTCCGGCTTCGGCCACACTTCTCTGCTGGCCGCCATCGCCATTCTGTACAGGATGGGGATCAGGGTGGCAGCTTTGCCCACTGCCATGCTATCAGCCAACACAGATCATGAGGGCTTCAGTTTCCGGCCTTTTGATGATGGTATGAAGGATTTCATCGCTCACTGGCAAGAACTGGGTTTGCGTTTTGACGCGGCCTACACTGGGTTTTTGGGCTCACCGGATCAGGTGGACAGCATCATTGAGGCTATCAAAACCCTTGTGGACCCCAAGGGATTAGTGTTGGTGGATCCCGTCCTGGGAGATCAGGGCAAGCTATACAGCTGCTTTGATCTGAGCATGGTGAAGGCGATGAAAAAACTGATCAAACACGCCGATCTCATTACCCCCAACGCCACGGAAGCCGCAATCCTGCTAAATGAGGATTTGCTGGAAGATCCTGATGTGGAGTGGGACGCGATTGCCTGCAGACTCTCCAGGCTGGGACCCTCGAAAGTAGTGATCACCAGCATCCCCACCCGTTTACCTGATATCAGGCTTTGCGGGGTTTATGACAAATCCGGCGACAGATGGGATGAAGTGATCTTCCCGGTTAATAAAGGTACTCATCCCGGCATTGGAGATTGCTTTGCGTCTTTCTTGCTGGCAGGCATGCTTGGCAAGCACAGCCTGAAACAATCTGTAAGAGGCGCGGCCGGGTTGATAAATTTCGCGCTCCAGATTGAAGAACCCAAGGGCTACTCCTGGCGCGAAGGCTTGCAATTGGAAAAACTTCTTGCTCTGGATTATGATCTGGATAGCTTCTATCGGAGTAGCCGAAGAAAGAAATGAAGACCATCCTGCTGCTGAGCATCTCAAACATCTTCATGACCTTTGCCTGGTATGGACACCTCAAGTATAAAGATTCCCCGCTGTTCAAGGTGATCCTGATCAGCTGGCTGATCGCCTTCTTCGAATACTGCTTTCAGGTACCTGCCAACCGGATTGGACACGGGACCTTCAATGCCTTCCAACTCAAGACCATTCAGGAAGTGATTACACTGGTGGTATTTTGCGCTTTCTCGGTGCTCTACTTGAAGGAAAATCTGCGCTGGAACTATATTGTGGGCTTTGGCTTTATCGTGCTGGCGGTGGTATTTATCTTCAAGAAATGGTGAGGCTTTGCCAGTATTCCTCAGCCCTGCGCAGGTGGGGGATCACGATCGAGCCCCCCACGATCAGACCAATCTGGAGTGCTTCGCGCAGTTCCTCATCGCTGGTACCTTCATCAAAACAGCGTCCCAGATGATAGCGCACACAGTCGTCACATCTCAATACCAGTGAGGCTACCAGTCCCAGCAGTTCTTTGGTCTTCACAGGCAGTGCTCCATCCTGATAGCTGGCATGGTCCAGGCCGAAAAAGCGTTTGGTGTTGAGGTTGGCATTATCCAGCACCAATTTGTTCAGGCGCTCTCTTTCAGCATCGAATTCTATCCGTTTCATCACATCAGGCTCCTGTAGATTTTGGCCACATCATCCGGGCTAGCCGGAACGGGGTTGTTGGCCATGTTGCGGCTGGCCATCACTTCCGGAACTTTGCTGGCGATAAAATCCTCGTCAATCCGCATCTCAGCCCGCAATTCAAGCTTGTCCAGCCAGTCATAAAACTGCTGGCGGTTATAGTCAAAGCTCCCGAAAGCGCTATCAATCAGCCCGTCCACCTCAGGCCAGTAGAGCTCCATCATCTGTTTCATGACGATCCCGTTGGCCAAGCCGTGAGGAACATTGAAAGCGGTTGTTAAAGGATACCCGATGGAGTGCTGTAAAGTGGTGCTGCCCTGCGCGATAGTCATACCTCCATACAGGGAGGCCTGAGAGAGCGCGGTTCTGGCTTCCAGGTTTTGAGGGTCTTTTAGAGCGATAGGCAAATGTTTGACGATCAGCTCTATCCCTTTGTGAATGAGGGGAAAGATCAATGGTTCCCGCAGGCGGCTGTAAAGCCCTTCCAATAGATGGCTGAGAGCATCGATTGCGGTGTTGAGGGTGACGTGATATGAGAGGCTGAGCGTGTAGCGGGGATCCACGATAGCCAGCGCTGGAAAGGCCAAAGCATGGCCCCAACCGGCTTTTTTGCCGATCCTGCTATCCGTGAGCACCGCATACTGCGTAGCCTCCGATCCGGTTCCTGAAGTGGTGGGGACAGCCACGATCGGGAAGGCCCGTTTAAACAGATCAGTACGATAAATGTCATCAATTCCCAGCTTGTTGGCCGCGGCCAGAGATATCGCTTTGGCAGCGTCCAGGGGACTGCCTCCACCGATGCCGATCACGTAGTCACAATCCTGCTCCCGCATCAGATCAGCTCCCATGACAACGCTTTCCAGATGGGGGTTTTCATTGATGCCGTCATAGATGACAGGATTCTGGACGGCCAGGAAGTTGAGCAGTTCATCCAGAGCTCCGCTGCGCGCGGCACTGCTTTTTCCTGTCACAATCAAAGCTTTGGAACCCAGGCCAGCAATCTGGGCCTGGCTGGATGGGAGCGCGTGCTCACCAAAGATTATTCGAGTGGGGAGATAATACATGGATTAACCTTGGGATTAGAGTGTTAGTAGGTTTAAACCCGGTGCCTGTTAGTTGCCAGGAAAATGAAGCTCACGCTGAGGGAATCAGTCCCATAACTAAGTCTCTGATCCTTGTCGTGAAATGCAACGCGTGCTCCAGATCAAGCGTATCAGATTCAGGCATAACATCATACCTGAAAGTTACGGCAAAATCGTTGATCGTGGATAGCACGGGATCTACGAACAATGAAAAAGATTGGTCTAAGTCAATACATAGATTAAGCAAATAGAAGAGGTTATGCGAACGGGGCGGCTCAATGTGCTGCGAGATTAGATATGCTTTCAGATATTTCTCTATAGCCTGCTGGATATGAAATCCCGCTGTTTCATGCAGAGAAGGATCAGCTTTCATCAGTAGCATTGCTGTTTTGAAATCGCTATCCCCCTTGCCGATAAGTATGGTGCAGTAATCCTTGCTCATAGCACGATGCCCTCTCTGCAAACTCTGTATGCCAAAGCCCCGAAGACATGGCGTTCTGTTTCAAAGGCGGATTCATGTTTGACGATCAGATCTACCGGATACTTAAAGCTCGAGTCTATTAGCAATTTGTGGATAGAAAACTTAAGCTCATTATATGCTGCGGTCTGCAGACTGTCATCTACCAGGATAAGGATATCAAAATCACTTTGTTCATCTGAATTGCCATTTACCTGAGAACCAAACAAGATCGTCTTTTTGACAGGATATCCTGTTAAGCCTTCTTTTAGCAAGTCTTTTAGCTTAGTAAACTTCTCATTCATAACCAGTGTGACCTTCCTTTTGTGCCTGCAATGCATGTTTTGGCTGGTTGGCAAGCTATTGAAGATGAACTCAGCTGTCAAGCTTAATCATCGTGATTCGTTGATCAAATCCTGCAAATGCGCTGAAGAACTAGTGACTGAACTCTTGCCAAAACTCGATTCAACTTATCATTCTCCACTATCATTGGTCTTCGCCAGCATATTCAAATACTTGGTCACCAGGGCCTCATTGATCGCCTGGAAAATCTTGGCTGCCAGGACGGGATGGCCCTTGAGCAGTTCAGTGAGTCCCAGATATGGAAAAACCGTGATGCGGGTGGGAGTCACAGCTACCACATCGGCGGTGCGACGGCTGGGAATCACAAAGTTCATCTCGCCGATCAGACTTCCGGAACCCAGTTCACTCACCTGCTTCACCTGGCCATCCGGGGTCTGGACCATTACTGCGACTGAGCCACAATCGATGCAGACGAGGTCCCGGCTGCGTTCTCCAGTCTGGATCAGCAGATCTCCCGCCTCGAAATCCACTTCCCTGGCGATGGCTTTGATCATGGCAACTTCAGAATCGCTCAGATAACGCAGCAGAGGATGTTCCATATCAATTCTCCAGGTGGGTGAGACGGATATTTTTGAGGCAAAGGCTGTCGTTGATGGCAGCTTGGATCCTGGCAGCGCGTTCCGGGTCCTTGTCAACAAAGCTGTTCATATCCGTAAAGGAGATCACTGCCACGCGAGTGGGGCGCACAGCTCTGATTTCCCAAGGCGCGGGATGGTCTTTGAGATAGTGTAGTTCATTGACCATCTCTCCAGTATAGACGTGGCCCAGGGTCTTTCCAGTTGTCGAAACGAGGGCCAGTTCCCCTTCTATCACCACCAGAAAACTGTCTATCCGCTCTCCCTGCTTGCAGATGACCGCTCCAATGGGATACCCGGCCTCTCTCACAAAGCGGTTAAGATCACCCAGCGCGCGGTCATCCAGATACTTGCACAAGTCTCTGTCCTGAGATCGGATATAGATATTCACGCGCTCACCTGTACCAGAACCGCAGTTTCAACCATAAAGCCAGATCGAGAAACATGATCATGACCATCAGTACAGCCAGGTCTATCCATAAGGTGGCCAATGACTTGGACCCGCACTGGGAAGTATGGCTGAGGAAGACGTTGCGCCCTTCTTCCAGATGTCGGCCGTGGGCTTCGCGGATGAGGCTTTGGGCCACACGGTTGCTGTGAGATGATTCAGGACGCTTGAGCAGACAATCGTCAAACGCCTGCACATAGTCAAGATACCCTGGGTCACGCATGTCGGAAAGCAGTTTCTTGTAGTGAGTGAAGGCCCGGGAACGGGAATTGAGCTTATCCTGGGCGAGCAGACTGGTCTCAAAGAGCCAGCGGGAGGGGATAACCTGGCAAAATTCAGGTACTTCGCGTTTCTTGTCTATTCTCAGGGCGGAATTCATGTCCTGAAACCGGATAACTGCCCCGCTAAACATGATTTGAGGGATGAGAATGAGGGGCAGGATGTTGATGATGGCGGCGCGGTCATTGATCAGCGAGGAAGACAGCAGCCCCATCTTGTAGCCCAGCATCCCACTCAACTGCAAGCTCAGCAGCAGCGGCCAGAAGGAGCCCCGGATCCCAAGTACCCAGGCGCTGATTTGATAAAACAACAGGCTCTGGACCAGAGTCATCGCAAACAGCACCACATTCTTGCTGGCGATCATGGGCAGCACCCTGATATTGAGGTTCTTCTCCCTCAGGATCACGCGTTTCTCGCCCAGAACGTCATCCACGCTGTTGGCAAGACCTATAAAGACAAAGATGATTACCTGGATAAAGCAGAAGAGCGGAAAGTTTTGATTTTCTCTAAAGCTATAAACCTCTGTCCCGGTGGCGCTTCTCAGGATCAGAGAGGTGAGCAGGGCCAGTAGCGGTGCCACGCCCAAAGTCATGATCAGGTTGAGGCGGCTGCGGCTCTTGTTGATGAAAGCCCGCCTCAGCAACAAGGCCAGGTTGCTCAATCCGCTACCCCGGCTTTCTTTGGCAACTCCCAGCCTGGAATCTTCCAGGATGGCCTCATTTCCGGACCTTAGGTCCAGGGCCTGACGAAAGCGATGGTCGCGCCATTTCTGTTTCCAGTGCTGAGCTTGGAAACGGCGCTCATGGTCGTTTTCACGCAGTTCGATCAGGTCATAAAAATACTCAGGCATTCTGAGCCGCTTCTTTTCCGCGAGTTTTTGGGATTCTGTTCCGCTGCTGGCCAATTCATCGTCAAAGTAAGTGAAGACAGATTCCGTGTCGCCGTTAAATACTTGAGTGCCACCCACATCCATCAGCAGAACGCGGTCAAACTGCTTCAGAATGGTGGCATTGGGCTGGTGGATGGTGCAGAGGATGATCTTGCCCTGTTCTTTCAGCTCTGCCAGAAACCCCGCGATGTTTTCGGAATCTTTGGATGAAAGACCGCTGGTAGGCTCGTCCAGGATGATGATCATAGGGTTTGAGACCAGTTCCAGAGCGATATTCAGCCTTCTTCGCTGACCGCCGCTCAGCCTCTTGTTCATCACGTCCCCCACGATCATGTCCCGTTGCTCAAAGAGCCCCACCCGCCTCAAAAGATTGTCTATCCTTGCCTTGATCTGAGCCGGGTCCTTGATCTGAGGGAGCCGCAGCCTCAGGTTGAAATAGACGTTTTCATACACGCTCAGGTTGGCAAAGAGCAGATCGTCCTGAGGCACGTAACCGATGAATTTGCGGAAAAACCCATAGTTCTTGCGAAAGTCCATCTGATCGATCTCGATAGAGGCCCGTTGGGGTTCGAGTTCTCCCAAAAGGACCTTCAGCAGGGTGGTTTTACCGCTGCCGCTGGGTCCCATTATGGCCATCATGCTACCCTGATTGAGGGTAAAGGAAATCCCGTCCAGAGCTACGGTTTTGTCCCTGGAAAACTCGTGATAGACATCGTTGATCCTGAGTTCGCGGATTTCGATGGGGATCTCAATGAGGTCCAGATCGCGGTTGATCAGATAGCTGAGATTGTCGAGGGTGAGGACGTCGTTGTTAAAAGCAAAGGCCACCCGTTGCGTCACGATGGTCCGGTTGACGAAAACCGGGTCGGAACTCAGCGCTTCCAGCCACCACTGCTCGGTTTCGCGGACCAGACGGAGTGGACAATCGCCATCCCTGGAATGGATCAGCCGATGCCTGCCATCCAGACGCTGGACAAAGAGCTCCGATGCAGTTGCGATTTGGCGCAGGGCAGTTCCGCGTCTGGTGATCAGCCTCAGAACGGGTTCACTGGTCTGGAATCCAGGCAGGCTGTCATTGAGGGCGAGCTCTTTCTGGTTTCGGGAGCTTGAACTGGCCTTCAAAGGAGCCAGCCAAAGCCTTCCCGCTTCCCAACAGAGTTTGCGGGTGTCCCCGTTTTCAGACCGGAGGGGAATCTGACATCCAGAGGCAGGAAGCCTGTATATGCTCCAGACGTCTTCCAGATCGATTTCCAAGCTCTTGGCATCATCTCGAATCACAAGCTGTTGGCTGGCCTTGAAGTGATAAAACAGGCCCGATGTCAGTTCAGTTCGCGAGCCATCGGAGCGGTTTTCCAGCCAGCAACCGCTCTGGAGGGATTGTCCTGAGGCAGTGTGACAGACCAGCACCAGATTCTCTATCATGACAAAGATCAGAGGTTCGCCGCTTGTGATTGTCAGCGGAAAATCAGCGCTTTCCGCGCCCCATAGCATCGAGCCCTTCAAGATATGATGCCGGCTGCCCAAAAAACTGCTGACTGGCAAGGCAAGGCTGGCGGCCAGCCCTTCCGCCACATCGTAGAAAGCATCCAGGATGTTCACGTCAACTCTCAGCAGGTCAGTGAGTTCCACTATTTCAACATTGCCCAGAATGTGCAGCTTGTTGGGATCTCTATAGGCAAGAGCGGTGAGGTTGAGGATCAGTTTTAGCTTGTCGGCATGGCTGAGGTGGCGGTTGAGCAGATTGGCAGCTTCCCGCAGGGGCAAGGTATGCAGCCTGGCATGCTCGATCTGATAGAGAGGAATCTCGTTGCCAAACAGGTATCGCAGCATGCGGTCGATCACGTTGATCTCGGAACCGCTCAGTCTGGCGCTGCGAGCCATGTATAGATAGATAGAGACGACCGCCTGCATCAACAGGTCCAAAGACTCTGTCCTGGTGGGCTCAGGCCTTTTAGCGATCCTCAATGTCGTCTCCTTGTTATACCGGGTTTACGATCTTTCCGTCTTTCACCCCTATTCTGACGCCATGGATTTCGTCAAGATTTTTATTGCATCCCCAAGGCCTGCAGAGCAACCAGGCAGGATCAGTTTCGCGCCAGCAACTCAGCGCTCCGATGATCTGGGCCAGAAGCAGAATTTCTGCATCCTTGCCGCTTAGATGCCGTGGAGATACCGTGGGGCCTCCGGCGAAAATCGCCTCCGGGGGCACGATATCTCTACGGCGGCTGAATAAGCAAGGACCATGAATCACAGTGGTATAGAAGCTCGGATGCTAAGGAAGCAACACTATTCAGACTGCTGGTCAAACCAGCGCCAAAAATGCTCCAACCCCTGTTCAAAACTGGTCTGGGGATTATAGCCCAGGAGCCTGGCAGCCTTGGAAATATCGGCCCGGGTATGCAGTACGTCTCCATCCTGAGGGGGCAATTGTTGCCTGAGGGCTTTGATTCCACTCACCCTTTCGAGATAATGGACCATATGTTCCAGCGATACAGACTGGTCGTTGCCCAGGTTGATCACGTCATAGACAGAGGTTTTACCTGTGAGTTCCAGAGCGGTCATAATGCCGGAAACGGTATCGTCTATATAGGTATAGTCGCGGCTGCTGGACCCATCGCCATACACGGGAAGCGGCCTCCCGGCCTTAAGCAGGGTGGCAAATTTGTGGATGGCCAGATCAGGTCTCTGGCGAGGACCGAACACGGTGAAGAACCTGAGGCAGAGGATGGATATTCCCCATAGATGATGCCAGGTATGGCAGAGCAGCTCTCCGGCTTTTTTGGAAGCCGCGTAGGGCGAGATGGGATGGTCCACTGGGTCGGATTCGGAGTATGGAAGCTTGGGGCCATTTCCATATACGGAGGAGGAGGAGGCAAACACAAAGCTCTTGATACCATGCTTCTGGCAAAGCTTCAGGAGGTTCAGGGTCCCGCTCAGATTGACGTGGAGATAGAGCCCGGGATTCTGGATGGAAGGTCTCACTCCGGCCATGGCGGCCAGGTGACAAACAGCAGTAATGTTATATTTATCAAAGACATCTGCCAAACCCACGGCGTCCGTGACATCCACTGTTTCCAACGCAAACAAGGGGTTGCCGAGGCAGCCTCTGAGGTTGGCGTGTTTTCTGGCGGGATCATAGAAATCGCAAAAATTATCTACACAGAGCACCCGCTTTCCATCTCTGAGCAAGGCTTCGCAGAGATGAGAGCCGATAAACCCTGCTCCTCCGGTTACTAATATGTGCTCAGGCATTTTCCCTGGTGATGCGTGCCCCGATACCGTTGAGCTTCTCCTCGATGCGATCATAGCCGCGATCGATGTGGTAGATGCGGGAAACGATGGTATCACCCCTGGCTACCATTCCTGCCAGCACGAGCGCCGCGCTGGCCCTGAGGTCTGTGGCCATCACTTCCGCGCCGCTGAGTTCTTTCACTCCTTTCACGCAGGCCACGTTGCGTTCCATGCGGATATTTGCCTGGAGCCGGTTGAGCTCCGCCACGTGCATGAAGCGATCCGGGAAAATGGTGTCCTCCACATAGCTGACACCCTCGGCAAGGGTCATCAGCACTGTGAACTGAGCTTGCAAATCGGTAGGGAAACCGGGATGGGGGAGAGTGAGGATGTCCACCGCTTTGATTTTCGCGGGCGGGGTGACTGTAATAGAAGAACCATCGATGGCCAGTTCACAACCGGTGGCCCTGAGCTTGTCGATCAGGACGGTGAGGTGGGCCGGCTCGCAGTTTGTGACGGTAACGGGACTGGTGCTCAAAGCTCCGGCGATCAGGAAAGTTCCGGCTTCGATGCGGTCCGGGATCATGCTCATCTCCACCGGGTAAAGGTTTTCCACTCCCTGGATGCAGAGAGTGGTGCTGCCCTTTCCCTCGATATGAGCGCCCATCTTGTTGAGCATATCGATGGTGGAATCCACTTCCGGTTCCATGGCGGCATTGAACATCCGGGTCTGTCCTTTGGCCAGCACGGCTGCCATTAGGGCATTGATGGTGGCCCCCACGCTGGATTTTTCGAAATGTATATCGGCCCCGATGAGCTGATCCGCGACGGCATGAATATAGCCATGTTCGATGCTGATCGTGGCCCCCAGAGCTTCCATGGCCTTGAGGTGCAGGTCTACAGGCCTGGTGCCGATCGCGCAGCCTCCCGGAAACGAGACTCTGGCCTCTTTGAGCCTGGCCAGCAGAGGCCCCAGCACATACACCGAGGCGCGCATCTTGCTCACCAGCTCGTAGGGAGCTTCATTGTAACAGAGGTCCCGGCTGTCGATGGCCATGCTGCCGTGTTCGTATTCCACTCTGGCGCCCAGAACTCTCAGGAGGTGGGCCATCGTCTTGAGATCAATGAGGTTTGGCACATTGCGCAACATGGATTTTCCAGGCGCCAGCAGGGCAGCGGCCATGATTGGCAGGATGGCGTTTTTGGCTCCGCTGACGGTGATGCTGCCACTCAAATCCCGGCAGCCGTTGATGATAAATCTATCCATTGTATCCTCTTGAGCGGTCCTGGTTTGATACCGCTGGGGTGGTGGGTTGCGATTTGGGTTTGCTAAAGATCAGATAGCGGGCTTTTCCCGCCAGGTCAGCTCCGGCATACTCGAGCTTCCAGCCCTGTGAGCTTGCCATTCCGACGATGCTTTCCCTTTGGGTTTCTCCATGTTCCAGGCAAAGCAGGCCACCTGGCGTGAGGTGGGAAGGGGCCTGGTAAACAAGCCTGCGCATATGGTCCAGTCCATCATTGCCAGAGCGCAATGCCAGGGCCGGTTCGTGATCTCGGACTGACGGGTCCAGGCGCTGGTATTCCGTATCAGATATATATGGCGGGTTGCAAACGATCAGATCGTAGCCTGGAGTCGTAGTGGGGAAGAGGTCACACTCATAGATGCTGATATCCAGCATCAGGTCAGCGGCATTTTGTTTTGCCAGGGTCACCGCCTCGGAGCTGAGATCGCTGGCATGGACCGTGGCGTCTGACCGCATATGTTTGATTGCCAGAGCGATAGCTCCGCTGCCGCAGCAACAATCCAGCACCAGCTGATGCTCGTGAAGCCGTTCCAGGACCAGTTCCACCAGACCCTCGGTCTCAGGTCGTGGGATCAACACTCCGGGGCACACTTTAAGCTGCAGGCCGTAAAAACAAGCCTGGCCGCTGATGTACTGAGGCGGTTCGCCCCTCAAAAGCCTCTCCAGCCTTTGATTCCACCGCGTGAGGATGGCATCCTTCAGGTCCATGTTCAGCCGGGTGTTCAGCTCAGCTAAACCCATCCCGAAAGTGTCGGCTAAAAGCAGGCGTAAAGCTGACTCCGGTATGTTGTTAGCTCTAATCGCGGACATGGCGTCCTGAAAAAGATTTGCCAGTTTCATGCAAGACCGGGATCAATCCTTGGGAAGGGCCCTGGTGATGGTGACTTTACGGCCGTTCTTGTCAAATTCGAGGTGATCGCTGAGATGATAGAGCATGGAAATTCCCCGGCCATGAGCGTCGAGGTTGATTTCCTGCTCGGATTGCAGCCGTCGCAGCCAGGATTCGTGATCAAAGCCCTCGCCGTCATCCTCCACGCTGATACTGATGAATCCATCTTTCAGGTTGAGGTCCAGCCCGATCCGGATGCTTTTGTCGGTGATCAGTCCCTCTTCCAAACGGCCATTGACCAGCTTGCGCAGCTGATCGTGGCTCAGATGGCGCTGCTCTTTGCTGAGGCTGAGGGTACCGTGGATCAGGGCGTTGTAGATCATTTCATCGATACAGACGAGCAGCTCGTTGGCAAAATTGCGTTTCAGATTGAGGCTCTGGCGCAGGAATTGATTGAAGGTCTTGCCGATACCAGCCTGCCAGAAACGCATGGGATCGATCTCGAAGACCATCCGGGAGCCATACAGGCACTGGAAAAAGTTGCTGATGTCATTCTTGTTGCGACGACGCTCCAGAATACGGGTGATGGAGTGCAGCAACTGCTTGGATTCAATGGGTTTGCGGATAAAGTCTGACGCTCCCAGACGGATCGCCTGGATAAAGTAATCCTGATCCAGATAACCTGTCATCAGAATCACGTCCAGGTCGTGGTCATATTCGTCGCGCACTTTTTCCAGGAAATTCATCCCTGAGATGCCAGGCATTTCGATGTCGCAGACCACTACGTCAAACACCTGCTGACTGATCTTGCGAAGAGCGTCGCTGCCGTTGTAGGCTGAATCAACGGCATAGCCGTTGAGCTCTAAGATCTTGCCAATACTGAAGACGATGCTGACGCTGTCGTCAACCACCAGAATCTTGCGGGCTGCCGAATCCTGTGTCATCCCAAATTGACGGTGAAGAGCTGGTTGATCTTGAGCATCGAGAGCAGTTCATAGACGCTGTTGGAACTGCGGGTTACCTCGATCTCACCGCCCTTGCTGATAAAGTCTTTGTAAAACAATAAAATTTTGCCGATGCCAGTGCTGCTGATATTGCGACAGTCAAAGAGGTCGAGCTCCAACAGAATGGACTCGGATTTGAGCACTTCGCTGAGTTTTTCTTGCAGAATATGGGCATTTTCGCTGTTAAGAATACCGTCGATCTTCATCGAAGCTACCTTATCGCTGAAGCTTAGATCGATTTTCATCGCTTACTCCTTTAATATTTGGTCTGTTTGTTATTGGCTAAGCGTTACGCCAAACATGGTACGCGGCAATTCTCAATTCTCAATTCTCAATTCTCAATTCTCAA
>JAGOIY010000176.1 GCA_017995405.1 Candidatus Cloacimonadota bacterium | reverse complement strand
CTTCCAAAACCACGATCTTGTCTGCCTTGAGGATAGTGGAAAGCCTGTGGGCCACCAGAAGAACGGTACGGTTTTTGGTAGCTTCGTCGATGGCGTCCTGCACCTTACGCTCGCTTTCGGTATCCAGAGCGCTGGTGGCTTCGTCGAAGATCAGGATGGGCGGATCGCCGATAATGGCGCGGGCGATGCAGAGCCGCTGTCTCTGTCCACCCGAAAGATTGGCGCCTTTGGTATCCAGCACTTCATCGTAAGCATTGGGGAAAGAGGCGATAAACTCATCGGCATAAGCCACTTGAGCGGCCTGTTCGATGCGGGCCTGGCTCACCTCTTCCAGAGATCCGAAAGCGATGTTGTCTCTGATGCTGCGGGTGAAAAGTACGCTGTCCTGAGTGACGACCCCAAAGAGCCGGCGCAGATCGTTGAGCCTGATCTGCCGGATATCCACCCCATCTATTTTGATGCTGCCCTCGCGCGCGTCATACATACGGTTCAGGAGATTGGCCAGAGTGGTCTTGCCGCCTCCGCTGGCCCCCACGAGGGCGATCTTTCCGCCCTTGGGAATTTCCAGGCTAATCTCTTGCAGCACGGGCTTATCCTGGCGATACCAGAAGCTCACCTTGTCGAGCGTTATTTTATCGTTAAAGCTTTGCTTGGCAATGGCATCCGGAGCTTCCTTCACCTCAGAGCTCTGATTGAGCACCAGTGAGATGCGGTCCAGAGACACGGTGGCCTTTTTGATGTCCCCATAGAGCTGGGTGATGGTCTTGAGGGGATGCATCATAGAAAAGAGCGCGAAGAGAAAGGCGGTGAAATCTCCCAGACTGAAAGTGGAGCCGGGGGCCAGGATCATCTTGCCGCCGATGATGATCACCACAATGCCGGTGAGGGCGGAATTGATCTCTGAGATAGGAACGTTGAGCGCGGCGTAGGTCTGGGCCCGTTTCCACATCCTGAGGTGATTGCGGTTGATGGCACTGAAAGACCGGTATTCACTGTCTTCCCGTCGGAAGGCCTTCACGATCTTCATGCTGTTGAGCGCTTCCTCCACCGCGGAAAACATCGTGGAAAGACGGGACTGGATCCTGCGGGAGTATTTCTTGATCTTCTTGCCCAGATATCCGATCGAAAGCGTGAAGGCCGGCAGAACTAAAAGACTGTAAACAAAGAGGGTAGGACTGAGCAGATAGGCCAAGCGCATATAGACAAACACGGTGATGAGATCACGCACGGCATCCAGCAGCGCTTTGATAAACTTCTCGCTCACGATGTCCACGTCGTTCACCATCCTCACGATGGCGTCTCCCACGCGGTTGCGGTTGAAAAAGGCCAGTGATTGCCCCATATATTTGCGGAACATGAGGTTGCGGACGTCCCGGATGGTGTTTCCCCGCAGGCGGACAAAGAACACCTTATGCAAAAAGAAAAAGATGTTTTTGAGCAGGAAGGTGATCAACACAAAGCCGCAGAGCACATAGAGCAGGCTGAGGGAATCGGTGTGCAGCATCACTTCCTGCAGGCTTTCCCAGAGGGGGCTCAGGTCTTTGAGGCCGGAAATCCCCAGAATTCCTCCCCGGGAGCTCAGAAAATCAGAAATCAGCCTGAAGACCTCATGCACAAAAGCGCTGGGATCGTGATAGCGGATATCCACCTTGCCGGGAGCGAAAACATAGTCGAACAGAGGGATAACAAGGGTGATGCTGATACCGCTGAAAAGGGCAAAAAGCAGCATGGTCAGAATGCCGGAGAGCATGTTTCCCCAATATCGGAACATGATCCGGTAGATCTGGACCAGGTTTTTCCAGGAACCGCGAGGGGCGTCTATTTCGTTCATTTGTGTACCGTTAAACAAAAAAAGCCAGCTTCTGCCGGCAAGTTCAATCTGGCACGCCCTAAGGGAGTCGAACCCCTAACCTTCTGATCCGTAGTCAGATGCTCTATCCAGTTGAGCTAAGGGCGCGCAGAGAGGTTCATCTTTTCCCAGCCCCTTTTTTTGTCAAGCCCAAAGATTGAGCTTGACCCAATCGGAGTACCTGCTCACATGGAAACACAAAATACAGGAGCTGTCTTATGAAGATCACCTACTACGGCCATGCGGCCTTTGGATTTGAGACCGCCGCCGGCCAGCACATCCTCATCGATCCCTACCTGAGCGGCAATCCCGCCTGTCCGGTAGATCCTGAAAGCCTCAAGGCGGATTGGATCATCCTCACCCACGCCCACGGAGATCACATTGGCGATGCCCTCAAAATCGCGGATAAATCCCACACCACTTTTATCTGTGTGACGGAACTGGCCAAGTTCATATCAGACAAGGGCTTCAAGACCCACGGTATGCAGATCGGCGGAGCTTTCCGCTTTCCCTTTGGCAGGCTCAAACTCACGCTGGCCCTGCATGGCAGCCTGACTCCCGATGGACGTTACGCCGGACTGGCCGCTGGTGTGGTGTTAAGCGCCGACGGCACAACTATCTACCACTGCGGAGACACCGGTATTTTCTATGATATGAAGCTGATCGGCGAGCTGGACAAGATAGATTTTATGCTGGTGCCCATCGGCGGAAACTACACGATGGATATCCCGGATGCCCTGAAAGCGGTGGAACTGGCGCGGCCCAGCATCGCCATCCCTATGCACTACAACACCTTCCCCATCATCCAGGCCGATCCGGAAATCTTTGCCAGAGGTGTGAGAACCCTGGGCCTGGAGTGCCGGATACTAAAACCGGGAGACAGCGTCTGATCACACCGCCTCCCGGAGGTGGGAGAACTTATTTGAGCGCTTTGAGCGCGGCTTTGTAATCCGGCTCGTGGGTAATGTCGTCCACCAGTTCCCGATAGACGACCTTCCCGTCCGTATCGACGACTATGACGGCCCGCGCCAGCAATCCGGCCATCGGTCCGTCCACTATTTCCAGTCCGTAGGCCCTGCCAAATTCGCGGCCCCGGAGCTCGGAGAGGGTATAAACTTTATCGATGCCCTCGGCCCCGCAAAAGCGCGCTTGCGCGAAGGGCAGATCGCGCGAGATGCCCAGCACCACGGTGTTTTTGAGCTTGGCAGCTTCTTTATTGAAGGTGCGCACGCTGGTGGCGCAGACACCCGTGTCTATACT
>JAGOIY010000175.1 GCA_017995405.1 Candidatus Cloacimonadota bacterium | reverse complement strand
CCGATACCCAGCAAATGCTGGATTTTCTCTGCCATTTCCGCCTGGGTAAAGGGCTTTTGGATGAACTGGATGCTGTCATCTATTATACCCCGATGCGCAATGATGGACTCCGTATATCCAGACATAAACAGCACTTTTCGTTCCGGGTGGTTTTCGCACAAGAGATCAGCCAGTTCTTTGCCGTTGATTCCAGGCATCACGACATCGGTGACAGTCAAAACCGGTTCCAAACCCTTTTCTCTGACGATTTCCAGAGCTTCTTCACCGTTGGATACGGCGGTTACGCTATAGCCGAGTTTTTGGATTATTGTGGTGATCAAATCCCTGAGCATATCTTCGTCCTCGACTACCAGGACCTGTTGTCCGCCACCATTCAGAAGGGGTTTGAGCGATTTATGGGGAGGCTGTTCACGAACATCAAAGCAGGCCGGAAAGAGGATTTTAAAGCTGGTGCCATGCTTTGGTTCACTATACACCCAGATATATCCATCTGCTTGTTTTACAATGCCATAGACGGTTGCCAGTCCCAGACCCGTGCTTTTTGTCCTGTCCTTTGTGCTGTGGAAGGGTTCAAAGATTCTCGTCAGAGTCTCCTTGTCCATTCCGATCCCGGTATCGGTGATGCAGAGCAGCACATATTCGCCAGGCCGCGTAAAAGCGTGGATACGAGCATCTTCTGGTACCAGAGTATCGTTCGTGGTCTGGATGCTCAGTTTGCCACCCCGCGGCATAGCTTCGCAAGCGTTGATCACCAGATTCATGATCACCTGCTCAATCTGGCTGGTATCGGCTTTTATATCATGCAGATCTGGCGACAACACCGTTTCAATTTCGATATCCTCGGTGATGATCCGCTCCAACATGCTGTGCATATCGTCAATCACTTGGTTCAGGCTAATCACCTGGGGCCGGATCATCTGTTTTCTGCCAAAGGCCAGCAGTTGATTGGTCAGTTTAAGGGCGCGGTTACCAGCGTTGAGGATTTCTCCCACGTCTTTCCGGAGAGGGTGGCCAGGCCCGAAAGCGTCCAATAACTGCTCCCCATAACCCAGAATCACGGTTAGCATGTTGTTAAAGTCGTGCGCTACCCCACCGGCGAGATGACCTATGGAATCCAGACGCTGACTGTGGTGCAGCTGTTCTTCCAGCTTTTTGCGGTCGGTGATGTCCCGATAGATCCCATACACGCCGATCTGATTATTTTCCAAGCGGATAGGGTTTCCCAGGACAGATACGTCGATCAGGGACCCGTTTTTATGCTTGCGCACGGTTTCAAAATACACTCTATCGCCCCGCGCTACAGTGGATGTCGCGTTCCAGCCCTCATCTCTCAGATGGTCCGGGACGATCAGGTCGTTTATTCGTTTTCCTCTGGCTTCTTCCAGGCTGTACCCGAAAATCCTGGTGAATTCCTTGTTTACTCTCAGGACGACCTCGTCATTATCCAGAACCACGATGCCTTCGGCAGCCCCTTCGATCAGTTCGTCCAGATAAGCATTCTGCATCAGCAGGGCTTCTTCGTTTTGCTTCAGTTGGGTCACATCACTCAAGATGCCCACTGATCCTGCTACCGCTCCGGATTTATCCAGAATGGGAGTACCGCTGATTCTGATCCAGATCAAATCTCCGGACAGTTTTTTGCCTTTCACCAGATACGAATCCGTGATTCCGTTTTGGCGGAGAGTGTTTTTATATTTGACAGTATCCCAGTCACTTTCATCTACCAACAGCTTGTAACCAGTCTGGCCAGTCAAATCTTGTTCCCGGTATCCATACATTTTACACGCGGCAGGGTTTACAAACTGGATCACGTCATCGTTATCGACCACGACCACGCCTTCGCTCATGGTTTCAATCAGTTGGCGGTATTTATCTTCACTCTCCCGCAGGGCTTCGGATGCCTGCTTGCGCTGCAAAGCCAGAGCGGCCAGCTGACCAAAGGTGCGCAAGATCTCAAAGGGCGGATCGGGCGTTCCCTTTTGCATAGCCAGCAGCGAGGTGCCGAAGAGACGGTTGTCGCAGACGTAAGCAATCCCCAGATAGTGTTTGATGTTTAACAACCGCCCCAAAGCTCCACTGACGAGTTTAGAAACGCCTCCAAAGGACGCGTCATGCAGAGATTTCCGGACACCCACCTGTTCAGAGATGATCTCTTGATATTCCTTGTCTGAGAGAGGTGAAGGGATTTTTCCCACCTCTGCCTGGATGGTCCGGTTCACCTGGTTTAGAATCCAGGAATCGCCTTGCAGTTTGGTAACATACAGACATTTGCTGCCCGGATCGTATTTCGAGATGGTCAGGACCACCGCGCCGCTGATTTTCTGGAGTTCAGTGGCAATCATGGCTTCCAGGTCGCTTTGAGCTCCCAAGTGGCTAAGTTTGATGGCGAATTCGTTCAGCTGGGTCAAAAAGCGGTTTTGCCTTTCCAGTTCGTTAGCCACTCGCTTGTGCTCGGTGATTGGTGTGGCGATATGGATGATTTGGCTCACCGCGTTCTTCTCATCCAAAACAGGCGTACAGGATACCAGATAGGTGCCGCCCAGGGCCTCAACTTCCATTTCTTTGGCCTGTGCCTGACTTGTGGCAAGCAGGGATGCCATCGGGCAGCCTTTTACCTGTTGCTTGTGATCAGGAGAATGAAACACGGTAAAACACTTCTTCCCCCGCAGCTGTTCCGCGCTCTTACCCGTCGCGGATGTCGCGGCCCGATTGGCATGCAGGATGTTGAAACTGGTATCCAGGATCAGAGTGGGACTGCCGATCGCCTGAAATATACTTTCCCAGTTAAGGCGAGCGTGATCTGGCCGAGCGGGGTCATCAAAAGACTGCGCGTCATGGATACACCGCGCTGTCTGTCTGTCACCGTGGGCATTATGAAATGTGAGTAGAAGAGCTATGCCCCCTTCGTTAACAGGACGAATCCGCGTTCCGGGATTGAACAAGCGTATGACTCGTTTCGGCATAGAGACTCCTTATATCTACTGGGTGAACCTGCTAATACAGATCAGCACCATGAACAGAAGATAAGCCATTTACCAGCCTATGTCAACGCTTTTTTCAGAGCTTTTTGCTCTGGTATCCAAGCATTCACTGCCTCACACCAGACCGCAAATCAGGCAGG
>JAGOIY010000042.1 GCA_017995405.1 Candidatus Cloacimonadota bacterium | reverse complement strand
CCTTTTTTCCCTTTTTCGGCGTTCCATTCTTCCAAACCTTCACAACCTGATCCGCGTAGATCAGTCTAATCAGTGTCATCAGCGTTCTATTACTCAAACCTTCATTGACAGATTTGGCAGCCTGAAGAAACTGAACCTCATGAACAAGGACCTATATACATGATACAAGCTCAGTCACTGCGTTGCGGTTACGGCGATACTATGATTCTAAGGGGACTGGATATTAGCCTCAGGGAAGATGAGTTTGCCGTTTTGGCGGGTCCCAATGGAGCCGGGAAATCCACCCTGCTCTATGCCCTGTTGGGATTTCTGCGTCTGGAGGCTGGCAGGATTGAGCTGTTTGGCCGGGAGCTGAGGAACTATAAGCGTTCTGAACTGGCCAGGCTGATCGCCTTTGTGCCTCAGGAGAGTCTTTTCCAGTTTGATCACAGCGTTTTTGATATCGTGCTGATGGGCCGGTATCCCTATCTGGGCCTGATGCAAAGCTGGACGTCCCAGGACCGCGCGGCTGTGGGCAAAGTGTTGCAAAGCCTGGGTTTGGAAGCCATGGCAGAGCGCTTTTATTCTGAGCTGAGCGGAGGTGAAAAACAGCGGGTGCTGATTGCCAGAGCTCTGGCCCAGGATACTAAATATATCTTTTTGGACGAGAGTCTATCTCAGCTGGACATCAACCACCAGATCGAGTGCATGGAACTGCTGCGCGGTATCAACCGCAAAGAAGGCAAGGGCATCCTGCTGATATCTCACAACCTCAATCTGGCGGCCAACTATGCCGACAAGCTGATCTTTTTGAAAGAGGGAACGGGGTTGGGAACAGGCAAGCCGGCTGAGATGATGGACCCGCTGAAGCTGGAAGCGCTGTTTGGCATGCGGCTCAGCACCCTGATCAACCCTTCCAGTGGGATTCCAAATCTGGTCTATCCCGGTCCCGATGCGCGCTAAGTCTTTGTCAGTATTGCTGCTGTTTTTATGCGGCAGTCTTTCTGCCGTATATGTAAACGGCTATATCCAGGATGAGAATTCCAGGCCCATCGAGCAGGCCCTGGTGGAGCTTGGCCAGGCCTGGACTCTGAGCGATGCAACAGGATATTTCAGCCTTCAGGGGGAAGGGGATTCGCTGAGGGTTTCCAGATTGGGCTTTCAGCCTTATGCTGTGGGGATCAAGAGCGGTACGCTGAAGATAAGCCTCAGAGCGCGGCCCGTGGAACTTCCCACCGTGAGGGTCATCGAGAGCTACAGCTCCTTTGTAAACTCAGCGGCCGATCTGCTGAGCGTGCCGATCGATCCCGACAGGCATTATTTCAGCGCTACCCAAATGCTGGGTGAGGCTTCCGGGACCAGTAGTTCCGATACTCCGCTCCGGGGTGAGGTCCAGAGTATCCGGCTGCTGGGAAATCTGCCCCGGCACAGTCTTATCCTGCTGGACGGCATACCTTTGAACGCGGAGGGCGAAAGCTATGACCTCTCGTTGCTGGACCCTCAAAACATCGAAAAGATCGAGATTATCAAGAACAACGCCTCGGTCTATGGTGGAGGGGCCGCGATCGGAGGAGTGGTGATGATCACTTCCAGGAGTGGCAGACTGGCCCAGGCTCCTCAATACCGGGCTGGAATTGAGGTAGGCTCCTTTGGATATGCCGAAGCCAGGCTCTCTTTCAAAGGCAATCTGGGTGCTTTGGCTTACCGGCTGGCGATGAGTAAATTCAATGCCGACAATGATTTTAAGTATGAACCACGGGAGTGGTGGGGCCTGCAGGGAGATCAGACCAGGAGCAACAACGCCAAACGTCAAAACTCCCTCTCCGGCAGCATCAGTACCAGGCTTGGACAATCCTTGCTGATCCTTTCCAGCGATCTGGAAGAGTTTCACAGGCAATTGCCCGGCACCGTGAACTTTAGCGAAATCTATCGCAACGCCTGGCTAAAGGGTTATGCCAATCGCAACCGCATCAGTCTGGAAGCTCCTCTGGCGGGCCTGAACTCGCGGGCCCAGCTTTGGTATAATCAGGACCGCACCCTGTATGACAACACTTCAGCACCTCTGCCGGTGTTTATCAGCCGTTACAGACAGGGCTTGTGGAATGCCGGGATAAAACTTGGCCTGGAGAAGAGCGAAGGATTGATCAGAGCTGGCCTGGGAGCTGAAGCGGCAAGCACCAGCTATCTGAATGAGAATCTTTTAAATGCTGGCAGCCCATTGCGTTATCAAGCAGAGCAGGCTGGTTTCACTGTCCGGGCGGGGATGGTGAAAGACGGAGATCTGCTTGGCGGCAGCGCATATATCGTGGGACGCTATGACCTCACTGCAACCGAGAACGTCGCAAGCTGGCGGGCTGAAACAGAGCTGCGCTGCAAGAGCTGGGCGGAAACCAGTCTGGGGGCCACCTGGGGTACTTCCTTTGCTCTGCCTTCGCCTTACGACCTCTATTGGAAAGGAGATTCGCAGGCGATCGGCAATCCTGATCTGAACAGCGAACGCTCCCGGGGAGGTCAGTTCTGGGCAAGTGGGAAAGCTTATGGCTTCAATCTTCGTGGGGCGGTGCATCTCAACCAGGTGACTGATCTGATCCAATGGCGTCAGGTGCAGATGTTTGGCAACGCCTGGAAGCCGTTCAATATTGGCAAAGCCGAGCTGCGCAATCTGGAGGTGGAAGCTGGCTGGGATGGCCTTAAGTGGCTGAACATCAGCGCTGAAGCTCTTTTCACGGACGCCCGGGATGTGAGCAGCCTGGCATTCGCTGCGGCGCCCCAACTGATGTATACCCCTCAGAGCCAACTGAGCGCGACAGCCAGGATAAAGCTAAACCATTTAAGCATTTGGGCCACTTACTCCCACACTGGAAAGCAATTCACCACTCCGGATAATCTCAGCGCTCCGGTGGACGCTTATGAACTGCTTGATATAGGCTTGGAAGGCAGCTTTGAATGGCAGGGCTGGCAGCTTTACCCTCATCTGAGAGCTCACAATGTCCTCAACCAGCGTTATGAGGTTTATCCCTATGTGCCCCAGCCAGGTATCAGCATCTTTGGGGGAGTGGAAGTGAGAGCTTCGCTGTGAGAGCTGTGCGCTAGTGAGAGACCTGCGGTCTGATGAGAGCCTTCGGCCAGGGAGAGCAGCCTTTTCTTCTCCATCCTGATTAGCTGGCACAGGTTTGCCTTTTACCATCCCCGGCCCAAAAGCCATTTATGGGAGGTGGGTCAGGGTAGATCATGGCTTGGTCGGGGTCAATGACCCAGTAAGCAGTGTGGATCTATGACACCTAACCCCTAAAACCTAAGACCTAAAACCTTAAAACCTTACAACTCTCAGGGCATTTTATCCCAAAGCCCTTCATACATCTGCCAGCCGCTGTCGGTCTTAATAATTGTGATCGTTCTCACGGCATTACGTTGATCTGCCCGCACCGCTTCCTGCCAGGTTTTGGAAACACGGTAGCTGGAAGGGGCATCGGTCGCTTCGTTGTAACCCAGCCATAAAAAGGCTTTATCGGTTTCTTTGAGCTTTTCGGCTATTCGGATGCTGTTTTCATGATCAATGTTGCCGATCAGGATGATGGCGTGGTTTTGCAGGTCGGCAGGCTCCAGCCAGGCCGCGATGGCTGGATCGAGAGCGTTCCAGGAGCGCGGATATGATTTGGGTTGAAGTATCAGGGCCAGGCTGTCCAGCTTTTCCGCCATCACCGGTTCCATCAGGAATCCCGTGAGGCTGTCTGAGACGCGATAACCCATTTGCAGATAGTAAGATCCCCGCGGGACCTGTTGAGTATAGCGTCCCTTTCCGGAAGGCAGAAAGCGATGGTTCAGGCTATAGAAATTGCCGTCTTCCCAGCGGGTCAGGACCAACTGACTGGCATCGATCTCGAGGGGGAAGCCGTTTTCATCCATGATATTCACATAGAGGTCAAAATCTTTGCTTTCGCCCTCCTGACCTCCGCTCCAGAGCTTGCCTTTCTGGATGTCATAGTATTGCCACTCACCCTCCAGCATCACAGAGATCACGTTGGGGATGCGGGTAAAATCTGCAGGCACACCGTTGGCGCGGGCCAGGTTGACGGCCAGGATCCGCTTCTGGAAGGCAGTCAGGTACTTGCGTCCGGTGGCAATGTGCAGGGGCAGCAAACCGCTCAAAGCCTTGTCCGGATTTGTCTTGTAACGTTTATTCAGCCATTTGCTAATCTGCCCCAGTTTCTTCAGAGGAGTCTTACCTGGCTGGATAAAGTCTTCCGGATAAAGCTGATAGCCGTCCCGCTTGGTGAGCCAGGGACGGGGTAGCTCTTCATAATAAACGCTGGGGCTGATCAACGAGTGCAGCGCTTCGCTGCTCAGCCGGTCAGATGCATGCAGACGGAAAAAGCGATACAGGGCTTCGAACTGAGTGGCGTCCATCTGCCAGAGCAGCTTGGGATCGTCTGCCAGCAGGAAACTCAGAAACTCAGCATCCACAGGCCGGTGCCTGGAAGCAAACAACTGAAATTCCAGATCGTTGCCTCTGCAGGCTGAAGCCACGTTCCAAAACAGCGAGTCATAGGGTTCCCAAATAGCTGGGATAGCCCGACTGGCAAAGACCTGTTCGCGCCTGGCAATCCGTTCTTTGACAGCAGAAACGTCATCTTTCCAGCTCTGGGGGGCCTGCTTCCACTCGAAGGGATTGGAGGGATAAGCCAGCAGTTCATTCTGGGCTGGCAAGGTTTTGGCGCTGAGTACCAGGGCCAGCTCCATGAGCTTATCTTCCGTGGAGGGCACCAGTTTCAGAGCGCTAAGGCCGTCTTTGAACGCGGATACATAGAAAGCGCCCCGGCCCACGCTGAGCTTGAAACGGCCCTGCGCGTCGGCATTGATGAAAGTGAGAGGCCTCAAGGCCCCCCAATTATAAACCAGGATGCCCAACAGAGCTTCCGGCACGGCTTTGCCCTTATCGTCCGTCACGCTGATTTCCAGCATCCGCGTACGCTCTTTGGCGTAGTTTGAAGTGGAGTTGATCAGCTTGTCATACCTGCCGGAGGACAGGACCTCATCGTTTGGGGAAGCCAAAGAACCATCGGCAAGGATGAGGACGGTCTTGTCGATCATGCCGCTAAACCAGGTCTGATCGGGATAATAGGCGGAGTCCATATCTCCGGTGTAATGCCAGGCCCCTTCCAGCCAGACTTCCGCCCAGGCATGATTGTTATCGGAATGGGCCCACCAGGGAGTGCTGGCAGGCCTGGCTGGCAGTCCCACCGTCCGGGCCGCTGCCACAAACAGGATTTGCATCTCTTCACAGCGTCCCAGATAGGATTTGCGGGTGATATCCAGGGGGCTTTGATCGCGTCCGCTGGTGGGCTGGAATGTAAGCCGCTCCAGGCACCATTTACACACTTCCCGATAGAGCTCCACTTCATCGCTGACTTTGGTCATGAGCACCCGCAGGCCGTCATCCAGAAAGGCTTTACGATAGGCCTGGATGCGTTCGTCGGAAACGGTCTGACGGGCCACGTAGGAGAGGAAAAACTCAGGGCTGAAGCTGTGCTTCGACTGCGTCAGCAGTGGCAGGATGTGGGCATAGTTGCTTTCCAGCGAGGCGGGGTCTGCCATCGCGAGATTGGTATCCGTCTCATAGGCTATCAGATAGTTCATCAGGATGTCGTCATAGCGACGCAGCAGGTCTGTGTAGGCTTGTTGGGCGGGTTTGTCCAGCAGGCTGAGGTTTTGGTGGGCCAGGACCTTAAGTGAATCGTAGAGAGCGGGATTGCCTTTAGCGGTGTAAGCGGCCGGCAAGTTCGCGCCCAGGCCCACACTGAGTGCCAGGATCGCGATCAAGATGATAAGACGACGGTTCATGCTGAACTCCCAGGAGATAATATTGAGGCTGTCAACGCGTAACAAAGCTGTTACCAGAGGCTTTGCCGATGCAGCCTTTCAGTTCAAGGTTCAAGAGGATGATGGAGAGCTTACCGAAGCTGAGACCTGTCTTCAGGAGCAGGTCATCGAAGCTGAGCTCGCGTTGTTCACTTTGAAAGATATCCCACACTCCCTGTTCGGATTCCGAAAGCTCCGGCATGATCTGCAGCTGTTGGTCTGGCTGTGTTTCGATACCAAGGGCCTCCAGCACATCCTCCGGACAGGAGACCAGGCGCGCGCCACTTTTGATCAGGTAGTTGGGGCCCTGAGCGTTGGGATGGCTGATCTCACCCGGCAGGGCCATCAGTTCTCTATCCTGCTCAATGGCAAACTTAGCCGTCAACAAAGCTCCGCTGCTGAGTGGACCTTCCACCACGTAAACTGCCTGGGCCAACGCCGAGACGATACGATTACGGGCTGGGAAGTTCCATTTTTCCAGCCTGGAGCCGGGTTCGTACTCACTCACGAGAGCTCCATGAGCAACTATTTGTTTGGCCAGTTCACGGTTTTGGGGAGGGTAGATGCTATCCACACCGGCAGCCAGGACAGCGATAGTGCCGCTGTGCTGTTCGAGCGCGGTGAGGTGGGCCACGGTATCGATTCCCATAGCCAGGCCGCTGATGATGGTTACATCATTCCGGCAGGCCAGGGCGATGGTTTTGGCGCACATCTCACGTCCGTAAGCGGTAGGCTTTCTGGTGCCTACCACAGCAAGGCAGATCTGTTTGAGAGCTTTGATCAGGTCTCCCCGGTAGTAAAGGATGACGGGAGGGCTGTAGATCTCCTTGAGACCCAGGGGATAATCCGGGTCTGAATAGCAGAGCAGCCCGATCTCATAGAGCTCCACCAGCTTGCTGACCTGGGGATAATTGGGCGGTAGCTTGCCTTCGGCCATGTGTCTGAGCGTCTGTTCGTCCCAGTCTTTGGACTGGTAGACGGGGTGCTCGGGATTGCCGATAAACTCCTGGGGCTGAGGCCACTGCTCCAGCAGCCGGAAGATGTCTTTTCCTCTGAGACCGGGTGCTGTCTTGAGGCACAGCCAGGCCCTGAGCTTGATGGGATCGGTCATGCCTTTGAAAGCAGCTCGAAGACCCTGTATTTGAGGGTTTCGAGATTGGATTGGCTGATCGAGGAGATGGCCATCACTCCCACGCCAAACTTGTCCCTGAACTGAGAGTCAATCACTCCCAGGATTTCGTCCCGTTCTTCTTCGGGGATCAGGTCCAGCTTGCTGACCACCACCAGGAAGGGTTTTTTGTCCATAAACTTGTCATAGAGATAGAGCTCGGCGCGCAGAGTCTGATAAGCGGCAACGGGGTCCGAAGAGGTGACCTCGATCAGGAAGAGAAGCATACTGGTGCGTTGAATATGCTGGAGAAACTGATGCCCCAGGCCTTTGCCCATATGAGCGCCTTCAATGATGCCAGGGATATCCGCCATCACAAAGGAACGGTAATCGCCCACTCTCACCACTCCCAGCATGGGCTCTAAAGTGGTGAACTCATAATCTGCTATCTTAGGTCTGGCGGCAGATAACACGCTCAGCAAAGTGGATTTTCCCGCATTGGGGAAGCCCACCAATCCCACGTCCGCCATCAGCTTGAGCACCAGCTCCAGCTCCATTTCATGGGTGATTCGTCCCGGAGTGGCATGCCGGGGGGCCTGGTTGGTGGGAGTGGCAAAATTGCTGTTGCCTTTGCCCCCGTGACCACCTTTGGCAATTACCAGCTCTTCGCCATGCTGGGTGATCTCTCCCAGCTTGACTTTGCGGCCACTTTCATCCGCCCGGAAGATCTCAGTGCCCAGAGGCATTCTGAGATACACATGCTCTCCGGAAGAGCCGGTCTTGCGGGCCCCGGAGCCGTGTTTGCCGTTTTCGGCCGCGTATAGCTTGCTAAAGCGGTAATCGAGGAGGGTATTGACGTTTTCATCGCCCAGGGCGATGATATCACCTCCACGACCTCCATCTCCTCCGTCAGGACCGCCCTTGGGGACAAATTTCTCGCGCCGGAAGCTGACTGCTCCGTCTCCGCCATTGCCTGCCCTCACCTTAAGTTTCGCGTGATCAATAAACATGGATGCTTAAGCTGCTCCCTCAGTAAATAACGCTGAATTTGCGGGTAAGCACCTGGCTTCCCTGTGTGGCCCTGAGCAGATAGACTCCCGGGGCTGGTGTCTGGGTTCCGGCCAGGCCGTTCCAGTTGATACATGCGGCATGGCTGCCCTGCGGATCGTGATCCAGGCTGCTGAGCTTCTGGCCCCGCAGGTTGAAAATTTCCACCCGCAGCTTGCCTGTTTTCAGTCCATCAAATCTAATCGCGACCGTCTGGCCCGCTTTCACGGGATTGGGGATCACACAGCTCATGGCTACTGGCACCAGAGAGGGATCTTCGACCGCCACTCCGCTCCATTTGTATTCCTGTACATAAAGCAGATTGTCGCTCACCTGCAGCACTCCATTCTGAATAGGGCTGCTGAGCATGGCCGAGTAGGTGACTCCGGTCAAAAAGTCATAGGAACCAGGCTGCATCTGCAGGGTGGGACCGTCTTCGACTACGAACTGGCAGAGCAGCGGAAAATCTCCCTCGGCGTCCTGATACTGGCAGCTCACGATCAGTCCGTTCACGTCCAGTCCCGTCACATCAGGCAGAGTATTTTGCGAGTGCAGATACTGGATATCTTCGAAAAATACTATGGCCGGCATGCTGTAGTCTCCGATCAGCATTTCCGGCTCCATGGTGCTGAGGTCAATGTTGAGCCGCATGCTAAAGCTGGAGAAGAGCAGTGCATTGCTCAGGTTGGGCCAGGTCCCGAAGCTGGGATCGGACGTGAGGTCTGAGAGATTGCAGGCCATATTCAGTTTGCCACCGCTCACGCTGGTTTGGATGCTGCCGATTCTGGCAAAGGTGGGGGTCATGGTCTCATCGATTCCCAGCTTATACAGCCCGGAAGAGATGACTCCCACGATGTTGAAGGTATATACCATGGCATAGACCACGCTGTCCGCGATGGCTTCCGGATTGGCGATAGTGGTGATCCAGGCATTGTAGGAAGTCAGGCTGTTCATAGTGGGAAAGCTGCCGCTCTGGTTGGAAATGGTGCTGTAGAGCTTCTGGCCTGTGGTTCCCATCCAGGTGTTGCCGAGGTCCAGCATGGGAGCCTGGATCATCAATGAATCCCCCACGGGATCGGGACCGATCAACGCCAGCTTGCCCTGCGCCTGAGGGAAAGTGTCATCGTCCATCCAGGCGGCCTGCATCATGGCAGCGGGCACTCCTTCCATTTCCATCTCATTCCTCAGCCGGACCCGCAGTCTCTGACCCCAGGTGTAAGCTGGAGTGGCCTCGTAGCTCACACCTTCCAGCAGGCTGCTGTCTTGCGTTTGCCAGTCACCTGTCCCCAGGCGAGCCCACAACTGAGCCGGTCCCAGCATCGCGTCTGCACTTTCCCAGCGAAACTGCAGATTTCCATCGATATTCCTGGAACTGTGACGGATATTCAGCCAGGGGCTGGAGAATTGCGCCAGGGCAAAACTAAAGCCCAGCAGCAGGATCGCGGTCACAACACACTTCTTCATCATCACCTCAAAGCTTATAAGCACGATCCGGAAAGCACAGCTCTCCGGACCTTTGCGCTATTTTTGGGTTCGCGGATCACGGCTTGATCACCCCCGCGTCCATCAGTTTCTTGAAATAGGTCCAGCTGGTTTCGTTGGGCTCGGAATACTCATCCGGAGCGGTAGCGAAGCGGGGGGCTTTTTCCATCACGTAGTTCCTGATCTGGGCCGGAAGGGCTTCAAAACCTCCTTCCAGCTTGCTGCCGCGGCAGGCAAACACCAGATTGCCTTTGCGATCTCCCATCCGCATAAATGGCATCCAGGGGCTGATGCGGGTCCAGCTGATATTGCAGGGCAGACTGGTGAGGCTGCTGTCCGCGATCGCGCTTTTCGGCACATAAAACTGGAAAAACTCCGCCGCTTGATAGATGTCGCTTTGGGAAAACTGGCTGTATTCTTTGCGGGGCAGAGGAGACTCATAGAGGGGGAAGAGGTCCATGTAAAAGACCAACTCGCTGCCCAAATCCTCGCTGGGCAGAAACTTGCTGATCAGCGGCATCTCTTCCGCGCTGAAACCAAAGTCCTGGTTGACGGGGTCGTTCCAGATATGGACGACTTGGGTTTCGGCATTTTTGAGGTAGGGATTGCGCCAGGTCTCGAGGATCTCTCCGGTGCGCGGATCTTTGAAGAACGCGGCTTCCCTGGTCAACAGCAGATACCCCGTTTCGGCTTTCTCCAATCTGGCTACGCTGAAACCCTCGAAGGCAAACAACTCGGTACGCCTTTCTCCCGGAACCATGCCATAGACCTTGCCAGTCCAGTGAAAGACGGTTTCTTTACCGCTCAGATCGGCCCGGGTCTTCAGAAAGGTGTCAAAGTAGGCGGCGGGACTGCTCAAATCGATGGCAAAGACGGAGCCGCAGAGCAGCAGCAAACTCAGGATAGTCAGTACCGGAGATCTCATTCGGAGTACCTATTTGAGCTTGAAACTCTTTTTGATCGAAGCGATTTGAGGAGCCTGGGCCTGGATGTCTGTATCATCACCCATAATCATGAGCTGGATAGATTGGTTGTCTTTGGTAAAGATGTAGGAATCGGTGGTGATGTTCATACCCATCACCGCGATCTTCACGAGATGGTGATAGGCGGTGTAGCTGTTGAACTTCACTTCTCCGGATTCCACCACGTCGATCGCGTCTTCAAGGCCCATGGCGATGAATTCGGCATTACCTTCCTCCAGGGACTTGGCGGCCAGTTCTTCCAGGCTCATGTCTTTCTCTTCTTCGCTGATGGGGTCCACCCCAACTATCACGGTGAGAGGTGTGAGGGCCGAACCCTGCATGGTAGCCACAAACAAGCTGTCCGTCTCCATGGCAACCGTCCAGGTGCTGGGGATGCTGATAGTGTAATATGTGGAGCTCTGATTGTTCCAGTTTTGGGCCATAACCGATACAGCCAATCCCAGGATCAGCATGACTAATACCGCTACTTGATACTTTCTCATTGTTCCTCCTAACAGAACATAAATATTTATCCCAGCAATCCTCATCCCCTGAATATGTCAAGCTGGATTTATCCCCACCCGCGGATTGGCTATGAATTCTCTGTCCTAACTCCTCCATAGCCACTCTTTAACCAGATATCTTACAGTGACCCTCAAACCGGACTTGACAAAAATCCCGCCAGTTCTGGACTGGAACGAAACGGTTGTGAGGTATCGTAACGCTGGAGACTTTGAGCGCGAAAGTGATGGCAGGGCTGGTCTCGCTATCGATGTTTCTGTTTTCCACCTATACTGGAAACGACCCTCAGCTGTCATCGATCCGGGCCACGATGGGACGCAGCTACCTGCAGCTAAACACCCGCCTCGAGCATGCTTTCGACAACGATTTCCCGGAGTTGTTCAAATCCGGCACCACCATCCCGGTACACTTCAGGCTGGAGATTAAATCCAAAAAACAAGTCCACTGGAGCAAGCAGTATACCAATTCCAGCCGCTACGACAGCTCCACAGGCTTTTGGAGCGTCAGCCAGAGTGCCGCGTCCCGCTCCGTGAAATTCTCTTCCTATCAGCAAATGATCGCCGCGGTAGCCGAGCTGGATTGCTCGATACCCTATGAAAGCAACTGGGGTGATGTAAACGTCAAGGTGGAAGCCTGGCTGCCCACCGTCAACTTTGACAAGATAGACCGCAAAGTCAACCTGATGGTGTTGTGGAATTACCAGCGCCCGGTGGCCAAAGCCAGTTACAACCTCCGCAAGCCTCTGTAAGGAATAGCGTTTATGAAATTTATCTACCACCCCGGTCTGCGTAGCTGGATCATCATGCTGTTTGTGGTCGTATCCATCGGCGGGCTCGTGTTACTGAATAGTTTTCTGCAAAATCAGCAGCGCCAGATCGAGAAAGACCTGGCCAAGTTGAACTTCGCTGAAGAGCTTAGGGAGTTTCACTTTACGCAGCCGGAAGATTCTTTGCGGGCCAGACAGATCATGGATACCTTCAGCCAGGCCAAAGGTGTGATGAGCTTCACTCTCAGCCGCTCCAGGATGTATTCTTCCTTCTTTCTGCTGTTGATCATCGTGGCCTCGATCGTGGTCTTCATGATCCTGCTGTCCCGTATCATCAATCCTCTGCGGGAGCTTCAGAAAGCCACCGATGAGGTGCGGCGGGGCAATTTCAGTGTGCATCTTCCCGAGACGGGCATCCACGAGATCAAGCTGCTCAAGAGCTCTTTCAACACCATGGGCCGCGAGTTGGAAGCCATCCAGAAACGTCTGCTGGTGGCCGAAAAGGAGATGATCTGGAAGGATCTTTCCCGCGTTCTTGCCCATGAGATCAAAAACCCGCTCACTCCCATCCAGCTTGCCATTCAACGCTTGGAAGAGCGCTATCAGGACGATCCGGAAACTGTGATCAAAATCCTGCCGGACAGCATTGCTGTCATCCAGCAGGAGATCGAAAATCTCAGGCTGCTGGCTCAGGATTTTTCCAATTATGCCCGCGTCACTCAGGCCAGAAAAGAGCTCTTTGACCCCGCTCAGAGCATCGAAGAGATTTGCCGCTCATATCGCGACAACCGCAAGCTGGACCTGGATTTGGAGCCCGATCATCAGATCAATTTCGATCCCACTCACTTCTATCAGATCATCACCAACATCCTCCAAAACGCCATGGACGCTTCCGAACCGGACAAGCCCATCGCCATCAGCCTCACCCATGAACGCGATTTTGTGATCATCTCTATACGCGATCAGGGCAGCGGGATCGACGCGGAAGACCTGCATCGCATCTTTGAGCCCTATTTTTCCAGGAAGAGCAAGGGCACCGGGCTCGGGCTGGCCCTGGTAAAGAAGCTCTGCGAGATCAACGGGGCCATTCCACGCGTGAAAAGCAAGCTGAATGAAGGCAGTGAGTTTATCCTGATCATCGAAGAGGCCCCATGAAGATCCTGATCATCGATGACGAACGCAACATCTGCTACACCCTGCGCGGCATCCTGGAAGATGAGGGCCACGAAGTCTTCAGCGCTTACAACGCCAGGTCCGGGCTCGCCTTGTTTGAAGAAACCGAGCCGGACGCCGTAATCCTGGACGTCAAATTGCCGGATGGCAACGGCCTGGACATCCTGGCAAAGATCAAAACAGTGGTGCCGGAACTTCCGGTGATCATGATCTCGGGAAACAGCAACATCTCTGAGGCAGTTAAGGCCATCAAGATCGGCGCTTTTGACTTTTTGGAAAAACCCCTCTCTCTGCCCAAGGTCAAGATCACCGTCTCCAAAGCCATACAGTTCAGTGATTTGGCGTTTCAGATGCGCAGCCTGAGAGAGCAGAATGAAAGCGCTTGGGAAATGATTGGTGACAGCGCGCCCATGCAGGCCCTGCGTCAAATCATCGAGCGGGTGGCCCGCAGCAACGCCAAAATCCTTATCCAGGGTGAAAGCGGTACCGGCAAAGAACTGGTGGCCCGTCTGATCCACACTCACAGCGACAGATCTGGTCGCGCCTTTGTAAAATTCAATTCCGCGGCCATCCCCAAAGAACTGGTGGAGAGCGAGCTATTCGGCTATGAAAGAGGTGCCTTTACCGGAGCTGAAAAACGCAAAAAAGGCAAACTGGAAGAAGCCGACGGCGGTAGTCTTTTCCTCGATGAGATTGGCGATATGGACCTCGCGGCCCAGGCCAAAATCCTCAGAGTGATCCAGGAAGGTGAATTTGAGAGAGTCGGGGGCAATGCCACCCAGCGGATCGACGTGCGTGTGATCGCCGCCTCCAACAAAGACCTTCCGGCTTTGGTGGCAAGTGGCCTCTTTCGCGAGGACCTGTTTTACCGCCTCAATGTGGTGCCCGTCCGCACTCCTGCCCTCAGAGAACGCAAAGAAGACATCCCCATGCTGATAGAACACTTTTCACGGCTGGTAGCGGGTGAACTGAAAGTGAGGCCCAAAACCTTCAGCAAGGATGCTGTCGCGCTTCTGAAGTCACCCGACTATCCAGGCAACGTGAGAGAACTGCGCAACATCGTGGAACGCATCTACCTGCTCTGCGAGGCAAAAGATCTCCAGGCGGAGGACATCGCGTCTCACCTGATTGGGACCAGCAGTGGCAACGGCTCTTCCGACAGCGGGTTTTGGAGCGCCAAATCCACCTATGCCGATAAGAAACACGAGTTTGAACACAGATTCCTGAGCACGCAATTACAGCTGTATGGCAACAGCGTTACCCGCACCGCTGAGGCCTTGGGGCTGGCCCAAAGCAACCTGTCCAGAAAACTCCACGAGCTGGGGATTCTATAGCTTGACGCCCGTTATGTATCTACGGATTCCAATCCGGCGAGTGTTTTAGCTCCTGAGCTACAGAGGATTCTTTTTCACTACAGAGCTACTGAGGAAACAGAGAGAGCTACGGAGGGTGGATTGACAGGCGATCATGGAACGGCAAACGTCCTCGTTTGCTAAGGCGCGATCAGCGCCTGTGGCATGGCCTCCATCCTTCCTGCTTACTTGCCGTTGAGCTGCCGTGCGCTCTGTGGGGATTTTCGGCGGAGAGCGCACGGTATCTCCAGCGCGGCTAAGCAGCAAAGATAAGGATACGGCAGGTCCGCAAACAATTCCTCATCCTGGATGGCACTTAACCGCATAACGGAAGCCTGTCCAAAGCTCCCCCAACGCACCCCCAATCTGGTTCGGGATGGGTAGGGGATGGTCCTGATGGCAACTCGGGATACGAATAAGGGAGCTACAGCCTCGTATGAAGATG
>JAGOIY010000174.1 GCA_017995405.1 Candidatus Cloacimonadota bacterium | reverse complement strand
GTTTCTTCAAAGAAAGCTCTCTTCAAGACGGGAGAATTCTCGGGAGATAAGTGATGAAGACAAAGCTGGTGATACTGGCTATACTGTTGTCAGTCTGCGCTTTGAGCGCGGAGCAAATGATCGTGGGCACAGTTTCTGGCAACGACCAGGGCCATCCTTTGAGTTCTTATCGGGGGTATGTCCGCAGCGCTGCGATATACAATCCCAGCGAGTTGGGTGCTATCAATCTCCAGATCGATGAGCTGGCCTGGTATTGCGGGGTCACCACCACTGCCGCCGTGCCTGTGAGAATCTATCTCAAGGCTACCACCGCCACCCAATTGCAAGCCTGCACGTGGTCCAGCATAACATTCGGTGCCACGCAGGTTTACAGCGGTACGATGAACGGCACTACAGCCAACAGCTGGCAGGTGTTCAGCCTGGATTCCGTCTTCAGGATCGATGCCGGTTTGAGCCTCCTCGTCCTGGTCGAGACCATTTACAGGGTCAGCGGATCTGGAACCGCGGGTGGCGGATATTTTGGCCCCAAGGTTTCCTACACCTGGTACGGAGCCGGGCCCGTCTATTATCATCAGGTCTGGAGCCAAAACCACACTCCCCTCATTGGAGACGGAACACTCGAACGCGGCCGGCCCGTTATCAGGATAAACTACACTCCTTTCACCACAAGCGGGCTGCCATGTCCACCCATGCTTTCATATCCCCTGGATGGCGAGCTTAGAGTGCATCCCACCAGCATCTTGAGTTGGAGCAGTGGAGGTGGATGGCCTACCGGTTACAAACTTTATTTTGGCCAGTACCCGGTTCCCTCAGCTCATCAGGATATAGGAACAGCTCAGCTCTTCGATCCCGATTCGCTGGCGTTTTCGCATACCTATTACTGGCAGGTGATACCATACAACGCGCTTGGCGACGCTTTGGACTGCCCGGTCTGGAGTTTCACCGTGAGACCGGATTCGGTGATCTCCAGCTTTCCTCACCTCGAGACCTTTGACGATCCCTGGGTGGGCTATATAGCAGCACCGTTTGACTGGAAGATGGTCAATAACGATTCCGATGACAATACCTGGAAAAAGGGTAACACCAATCTGAGCCCCACTCCCTCACCACCCTATGCGGCCGTGGCACAATCGGCCCGCAACGACTGGCTAATCACACCACCTATCAATTTATCAGGCGTGAATGCCAAAATAGAATGGTGGGAACGATGCAGTTCTTCTTCGGCAAATTCATATCGGGTAATGCTTTCCACCACGGACAACAGCATTGGCGCTTTCACTGTGGAACTGGGATCGTTCACATGCTCTCTAAACAGTTGGGCGCGCCGTGAGATCAGTCTTTTTCCCTACAACGGGGAAACGATATATCTGGCATTCCACAGCAATCAAGCTTCGAACATAGCGTCAAACTATGGCATCGACAACTTTAAGATCATCCAGATTTATGACTGTGACCTCAGTGCAGTGTCCTTAGCCACTGATCCGCAGCCTTTTATGGGATCCCCCTCTCTGGGCAGGGTGAGGGTGCAAAACCCGGGCCTGGAAACTCAAGCCGATTATCTGGTCCAGATCGTCAGTTCCACAAACCAGATACTCGCGTCCCAACCGGGTACTGAGGTTTTACCAGGTGAGTATCTCGACCTGAACATCAATTTCGTGGCCCCCAGCGCTGGAGTGGACAGCGTCTTTGCCAGAGTCGTGCTGGTGGGAGACAGCAATCAGCCCAACGACCAGAGCCCCTGGTCCGTCTATCAGGCCAGGCTGCCGGAGCCCTATCAACAGGTGATCGGAAGCGGTAACGTCGACAGCACCATCCCTCTGGGTTTCTCCTACCGGGCATCGCTGTTTCAGACCATTTACAGCCACCAGGCAATCGGGAACTGGGGTTCCATCCCGGAGATCACACTCTACACTAGCAGCAGCGTGGCCCTGTATGACAAACAAATAAAGATTTGGATGCAGAGCACGAACCTGGGCAATCTCAGTGAGGGCTGGGTACCAGTCAGAGATCAGATCCTGGTATTCAACGGCCTCATAGATATCCAGACGGGCATATCCACAGTGACGATCCCGCTCGATACACCTTTCAATTATTGCCGTGGCTCTCTGCTTCTGACCCTGGAACGCTGCTATGACAGCGGTGCCCTGCAAACAGGCGTGAATATCATGAGCCAGAGTGATCTGGCCAACCGGTCCCGCTACGCCAGATATATTAGTACATGGGACCCCAACAATCCCCAATACCAAAACTTAAGCCCCATCTATCCCAAACTGGGCCTGCAGATCAACCCCTTCAGCCAAGGCCCCGAACCGCACGTCTATGAAAGCGCTCACGACTTTGGAGTTCTGGCCCCTGGCAGCAATAATTCCCAGACCTTCAGGATCTACAATATCGGGGCCAGCGATCTCACTATCACGGGCGCGTCTTTCAACCAGGGAACGGACCTGAGCATCGATGAACTGCCCGTTCCGATCAACCTGATCTTTGGCCAGAGCTTTAATCTCACGGTGCGCTACAGACCCACAGAACCTACCACGCTGGCCGCCACGCTCAGCATTCAGACCAGTCCGGGGAATCAGGAAGTCTCTGTCCAACTGCAAGCCCTGGTGGAGGATAAACTCAATCTGGGAGTTCCCACCCTGACGCAGAATCTACCTTTTTCGCTGAACTACGGCAACGCCGTTTACGAGACGATCTACCAGGCGCAGTCTCTGCTTCACTTTGACGGTGTGATCCATGGGATCCGGCTCTACCACAGCCCAGCGGTGGTTGATATCAACGTGCCGGTCACAATCTGGCTGGGGCCCACGGACCTCAACGACCTCAGCACCGGATGGATCAACGCGGGACAGCTCAATCTGGTCTATGACGGGCCGCTCTTGATCACCCAGGACGCCAGCTATTTCGACATCCTGTTCTCCCATCCTTATCAGCATAATATGCAAAATCTGGCCCTGCTGGTCCATACGGGACTGCATCCCTCGATAAGCAATCCTCCCGGTTTTATGGCCATGAATGGAAACTCCAATCAGACCCGCCACAACTCCTCCAATACCACTGTTTTTGATCCACACAGCCTCAGCGCGGGCTCTCTGTCCAACGTCTGGCCCCAAACCTCGTTTTTGGTCTCGTCCACGCTGGGAGAACCGCTGCTCCGAATCAGCCCTGCCAATCCGA
>JAGOIY010000041.1 GCA_017995405.1 Candidatus Cloacimonadota bacterium | reverse complement strand
GATTACCTACGTGTTACTCACCCGTTCGCCACTCTCAGATCCCCGAAAGGATCCTACCGTTCGACTTGCATGCCTAATCCACGCCGCCAGCGTTCGTCCTGAGCCAGGATCAAACTCTCCATCATTATAATAATGATTGTAAATTGACAAGAGCTTTTCCTCTCATTCCCACTCTATAAACTTGTAAAGATCTCTGTGTCCCGAAAATTCACATTGTCGTGAACACGTTTCGTCATCTTTTCAAAGGGGCTTTTTTTGTCAAGATAAAAAGTGATGTTTTCTCACGTTTTTCCACGATGGATTACTAACTAGCTGCAAATATGACTTATACGATTTGAACTTTTTCTGGGGCTTACAGCGTTGATGCTCCCTCTATATCGCTGGGCGCTCCCCTTTGGGCATCCCTCACCTCTCCTTCGCGTCTCCCGTGCCGAGGCAAAGGAGAGGTAAAGGAGAGGCATAGGTGATGCAAAGGAGGCTAATGGGAAAGCACCCCGGCCCTGCTATTTGATGACAATGAACCTGGACCGGATGGAGACAGACGGCCCTTTCAGCCTGATCTGATAAACCCCGCTGGGAAAACTGGACAGGTCCCCGGCACTCAAATTCAGTTCATTATAGCCGGAAACGAGCCTCACTTCCCTGCTCAGGATGGCTTGTCCGCGCAGGTTGAACACCTCGAGCCGGGCGGTCATACCGCTCTTGATGTCTTCCAGCCTCAGGATCGCTGTATTCCTGACCGGGTTGGGATAAACTGAAAGAACGGGCACCATTTCCAGGGCGAGGGGATCGTCCGCGGAAACGATCAAAACGCTGGCCGGATCGCTAAAGGGAGAGTAGTATCCATCGTCATAGGCCGCTCTGACCTTAAACTCATAGTTCCCCGGGGTGCTGAGATCCAGGCTGTAGCTGTTGGAGTTCCCATTCACTGTCTGGGCCAGCTCGTCGTTCATAAACACCTGGTAAGATAAGGGATACCAGTAGGGAGAAGGATGCTGCCACTGCAGATTGACAGTGTGAGGAGGGCTCAGCTCAGCGGTGAAATCGGTGGGTGGAAGGTACTGCATGCCCAGGCTGCCGTCCCGGTTGATCCGCATGGCATAGATATCCATGTTTGACGATCCCTGCTCCCAGGTCAGGACGGCCCAGTCATCGCGGTTTTGGGCGCAGTCATAATGATACTTCATGCTGGGGTTCAGGGCCAGGTCCACGGTTTGAGGGTCCCAGGCAGACATTCCGCTGGCCCGAAAACAGACGGCCTTGAGGGTAAGTGACTGATCGGAAGAAGCTTGAGAGCTGATCTCATAGAGGCACACAGCTCCCCAGGCAGTCTGATATGCCGCCACAGGAGAACAGGGATAAGGCCCCACCGCCTGGATGATCTCACCATTATCACCCCAGAGACGGTTTCCGCTAAAGTCCAAGAGCTGTCGATAGACGCCGGAATTGTTTTGGCTGGTATCGGTTTCTTTCCAGAAGGCAAAGATCCTCTGGCTGAGCGGATCGACACTGAGCCTGGGATAAAACTGGTGAGCACCCCCGTTGAGACTGATGAGAGTGCCGTTTTGGCCCATGCTGATTTGTCCGCTGGCATCGACCCGCTGGATATAGATATCATTAATATTGTTACTATCCCGGTCATCATACCAGGCTACGACTGCACCCCCCTGCCCATCTTCTTCAAAGGCGATGATTTGTTGCCAGGCGCTGATGCCTCCCGCGGTACTGAGAGCGGTGTTCCACTGCATCACTCCCTCCGGATTGAACTTGGCGACATAGACATGACGGGTGGGGGCCCAAAAGGGACCGCTGTCATAATAGTATTTGAGCAGAACGTTGTCGCCGTCTCCCTGGATGATTTGAGGCCAGGTGTAGGAACCTGAGGCCGGGCTCAGTGTGATGCCCTCTTCTCCCCAGAGTTTCTGGCCTGTGGGACTGATCCTGTGAAGCTTGATCGCCGTAGTGCTCTGCATCCGCTGCCAGGCTACGTAAGCGCTGTTGTCTCCAGCGTTGAAGACGGTTGGCGACATGTTGGAAAATTCCGTATTGCTGTCATTAGAGAGGGCAATGCCATCCGGAAACCACAGCAACTGCCCCTCAGGAGTAACTTTATAGATGTAAACGTTGTTGACTCCGGCGTTGCGGATATCCTGCCAGACGATGACGGCGTTACCGGACTGGTCTATATCCATATCGTAATCGGTGAGCCAGGTCATGGAGGGATTGGCACTCACGAGGATGCCGGCCGGCTGATCCCAGACCGCCAGTCCACTGGGAGTAAAGTATTGCAGGTAAACGTGATATCCACCCCCAGAATTGTCAAAACGGCACACATAGCAATAACCATCTGAGCTGATGGCCACTTTGGGGATGACCTGTTCCGCGTTGAAAGCCGCGATGGCATTGGGAGTGGAGGCATCCTGACTCCATTGTGCGGACAGTGAAATAATGGTACAAAAAAGGGCGAGCGAGACAAGCAGCTTTTTCATGACATACCTCTGGTCTGTTTGATTGGTGTTACAAATAGTTAGCTGGCATAATCGGTCAAGTTATTTTTCCAGTCAAAATCCGCCTTCGATGAATTTCCGCTTGACATCCAGCCAAGGCCTCCCGCAGAGGTTACACACAGGAGTTTTAATGATCGCTGGACAGATTTTCACTACCAACAAAGGCCCATGGCTATTCAAAAAGGCATTGCTGGCAGGCCTGGCCGCCTCCCTGCTGATAAGTGCCTGCGGCACTAAAGAAAAGCGTATGATCAGAGATCGTCAGTGGGCGGTCGAGTATCTGCGTGACATCCCCCGGGAGCATTATCCCATGGCCCTTTGCGCGGCGGCCCGGTCTCAAAAGGTCGAACGCTTGCCACGGGAAGGCAGGAAGGACTATAAGTTCGATAAGATCAGCACTTCCAAGAGTGTGGAGACGATCAAGCTGCTGGCCCGTTTGGGAGTGGACCTCGATGTGAGGGCGGCTGGCAAGACTCCCTTGATGCTGGCCATAGAGGACGAATTCCCTGATATCGTGGAAGCCCTGTTGAAATCTGGGGCCAATCCTCTGATCAAAGACCCGGGGGGAAAAAGCGCTTCTGATTATGCGCAAGTGAGCCAGAACCAAGAGATTATCAAGCTCCTGGATGACGCGTTGACCAATATCTACAGCGAGTATTACGAGATTTCCGATCCTCACCGCAGGGCGCTGCTTGACAGTCTTTACAACAAACGGCCTATCGCGAGAGCTGACACAAGCAAAGTGGATACTTTGATCACGGAAATCGTGGCCGAAACCCAGGCGTTTCATTATGCCGAGGCCAGCCAGAGCAGCATCGCTCCCGCCAAAAAGAGAATTAACCTTGGCGGAGTGAGCAATTACAGTGATTACGACGAAGCTCCGAAACTGCAAAGCCCGGTCAGACCGCTCTATCCTCCTACTGCTTTGGAGGATGGCATTCAGGGATCGGTGCTGTTGGAAGTGGAAGTCTTACCCACCGGACGGGTAGGGGAAGTGAAGGTGATCAGAGGAGTGCAGTCTGGCAGCGGTGGCATCGATGAAGCTGCTGTCAGCGCGCTCAAGTCTGCCCATTTCTCCCCTGCCAGGAAAGCGGGGTATCCGGTCCAGACAGCTATTCAGATCTCCGTTAAGTTCAAGATATAGGGCCCGGGATCGCGATCCTGGATCGCGGGTCTACCAAATCCAGTCAACGCGGATCAGGCGTCCCGCGAACAAGTTTGCCTTGGGGCTGTGGGTCAACTCCGCCAGAATATCCCAAACCGAGGGGCCTATCAAGGTCTTTTTGATCGATAGGGTCTTGTCCACAAGGCTGAGCTGAGTGACGATCTCTTTGAGATCATAGTCTTTAGAGCGCAGCTCCACCGTCTTGGTATAGGGCCAGGCACTGCTGGCGGCGTATGTGCTGCAGGCGGTCAGGACCTTGGGAAGCAGGGCTTCAGGTGCTTCAAAATGGAGCGTTTCTCCGCTGGGGATCGTCCCTTTTCCAGAGATAAGTTCCACCCCGGTCAGCTCGAAGCCCGGAAGCTGAATGGCTTTGTAAACGTCCATAACTCGTTCCGTGCTATGCGCTTGATAGCATGAGACGTCAAAGTATTCCACCTGACTCTCCATCCCCAAAGGGAGGGGTGGCGCCAGACTGACCTTGGGATGGGGACTGAAACCCTGAGTGAATACGGTGTCCAGATCGGCTTTGGAGACAAAGCGGAAGAGCATCCGCATCCAGTCCAGATGAGATATGAAACGCAGGACACCCTCTTTGCGATAGAACACCCGATAGCGTTGACGTCCGTCTCCCGAATGGGGCCTGGCCTTGTCGGTGCTTTTTGGCGGCAGAATGACTTTGTCCGGCCTGGGTGCATCCATGGTGCGCAGTCCCTGATCACAGACTCCGCAGACCGAGCACAGATCACGGCAATCTTCTGTGGTCTGAGCACTTAAGGCTTTCTGGTATTCCTGCTCGAGCCAGCTCTCGCAGACGCCGTAATCGATGAAGCTCCAGGGCAGGGAAACGTCCCCGGGGATTGGAGCTGTAAGGTCCTCATAGTTTAGAGTCTGCGCATCCAGAGCAGCTTGCCAGCAGGTAAAATCGAAGCATTCATTCCAGCCGTCAAAGCGAGCACCGGCTTGCCAGGCACTGTGCAAAAGCTTGGCAACGCGTTCATCCCCTCGCGCCAGAATGGCTTCCAGGAGGGAGTTTTCGATGGTGTGATACTTGATCTTGATATTGCGGTTGCGGCCGAAGCTCTTTTTGATCCTCAGAGCCCGCTCCAGCAGAACAGAAGGCGTGAGAAATCCACAGCGCTGAAAGGGAGTGAAGGGTTTGGGGATAAAGGGTGAAAGGGTCACGTTGATCTGCAGGCGTCCTCTGACCAGGGAATTGACCTTACCGATCAATTCCGTGATGGCATCGATATCGGCATCCGTCTCTGTGGGCAGACCGAGCATGAAATAGAGCTTTATCCTTTGCCAGCCGAGTTCCTGGGCAATTTGGACCCCCCGTGTGATCTCCTCTTCCGTGAGGTTTTTGTTGATCACGTCGCGTAGACGCTGAGAGCCCGCTTCCGGAGCAATGGTGAGACCTTCGCGCCCCAGCTCTTTCATCAAGCCCACCAGGTCAGCGTCCAGGCTGTCAACTCTCAGAGAAGGAAGGGATACATGCGTCTTCTGCTGGTCCAAGGCGTTTAAGAGAAGGAAGAGAAGTTCCTTCACACAGGTGTAATCGCTGGAGGAAAGCGACATCAAACCCACTTCATCCCAACCGCTGAGCCTTACTTCCTTCAGAAGCTGCTCCAGGATGTCTGTGGCCGAGCGTTCCCTAACGGGACGATAAATGAAGCCTGCCTGACAGAAACGGCAGCCTCTGGAACAGCCGCGCATGATCTCTGCCACATAGCGGTTGTGGGTGGCTAGCTGCCAGGAAAGCAGTTGCGGACTGTGCTGATGCTCGGAGCTGTGGAAGGCAGCGTATTTTCTGGCTTTGATCTTAAATCCCTTATCTCTGGCCAGAATGGGATCGTGATAGAGCGGTACGTAGCAACCTGAGATGGAGCTAAGCGCTTTCAGGCGTTCTGTTCTGCTCTCTATGGTGGCGATCACTTCCGCGATCTCACCGATCGCTTCTTCCGCTTCCCCGATAAAGAAGACATCGATAAAGTCCTTCAGAGGCAATGGATTGACCGTACAGGGTCCTCCAGCCAGGACGATCGGATGCCCGGGGCCACGCTGCTGGGACAGGATGGGAATCTGTGACACTGCAAGCAGTTCCAGCACGTTGCTGTAGGTGAGCTCGCTCTGGAGCGTGATGCCCAGCACGTCGAAATCCCTGATCGCCAGTCCGCTCTCCAGTCCAAACAAAGGCAGGTCTTCAGCCCTCAGTATCTCCAGCAGGTCCAGCCAGGGAAGATATACCCGGTCCGCCATGGCATCGTCTCGTCGGTTGATAATGCTGTAGAGGATTTTAAGTCCGAGATGGGATATCCCCACCTCATAGACGTCTGGAAAGGCAAAACAGAATTTGGCCTGGAAGTTCCTCGGATCCCTTTTGACAGCGTTAAGCTCGTGATCTATGTAGCGGGAGGGCTTGGAAACGAGCGGCAGAAACCTTTGTATGTCTATAAATTGCATTGATGTACTTAAAGTGACCTGATACCTACGTTGACCCGGTTGCGTCCACCCCATTCCAGGAGGTTCTGACAGGCAGGATGCTCCACCAGATGAAAGTATTCCGAGCCGTCTTTGCTGTGTTTTGCCAGGCCGGAACTCTGCACGCCGTCCAGGGTATTGTCATATCGGCACTGCTGCAGATAGAAGTGGTCGCCGGGCTTGAGCAGCGCGCTGATCAGGCTCAGGTCGCTCCAGTTGAACAGCGCGTCAAAGAAGGTGGTGCGAAATTCATAATCCTTGCCGCTGGCCCTGAGAATATCCATGCTGGCGATGATCTGCTCAAAATCCAGATCGTAGCCAGTGACCAGCTTGTAGAGATGAGGCGGGGCTTTGATGTCCATCGCCCAGTAATCCACCAGGCCCTCTCTGGAAATCTCCTCCAGTACCTCTGGACGGGAGCCGTTGGTGTCTATCTTGATCAGATACTTCATGCTTCTCAGCTTCCTGAGAAAGCCGATCAGGTCTTCCTGAAGAGTTGGTTCCCCGCCTGTGATGGACACGGCGCCCAGTTTGCCCTGCCGGCTGATCAGAAAGTCCATAACTTCCTGCTCCGGTATCAGTTCACCATAGCGGTTTGGATCCACCAGCTCAGGATTGTGGCAATAGGGACAGCGAAAGTTGCAGCCCCGCGTGAAAACGATGGCAGCCAGATGGCCAGGGTAATCCAGCAGGGAAAACTTCTGGAAACCGCCGATCTTCATGGAAGCTTGATTTCTCCAGTCTGAATCCTGGCAGAGGGCTCATGATGCTTGAGAGTGTCGAAAGTGGTGCGCAGCCTGAACTCGGCTTTTTTGCCTTCGTTCCATTGCGAGACCGGCCGCAGGTATCCCACAATGCGGGAAAACACTTCGGTGGACCTGTGGCAGGTGGGGCAATCGGCTTGTTCGCCAACCAGATAGCCATGCTGAGGGCAGATGCTGAAGGTGGGTGAAAAGGTGAAATATGGCAGGTGGTAGTTGGAGCAGATAGTGTGCACCAGTTTGCGGATGCTGCGTCCATGCTCAACTCTCTCTCCACCAAAGATATGCAGCACCGTGCCACCGGTATACTTGGTCTGCAGCTCGTCCTGAAGGTCCAGCACTTCAAAGATATCGTCCGAGTAGTTCACCGGCAACTGAGTGCTGTTGGTATAGAAGGGTGTGTCACCCTGAGTGTTGGCGCTTTGGATATCAGGAAAGAACTTCTTGTCCAGGATCGCCAGCCGGTAGCTGGTCCCCTCGGCGGGAGTGGCCTCGAGATTGTAGTTGTTGTGGGTCTCTTCCTGGATGGTGATGAGGCGTTCACGCAGGAAATCCAGCACTTTGACGGCGAAAGCTCTGCCCTTATCGGCCCCGATATTCACACCCAGAAAGTTCTCACAGGCTTCGTTCATGCCGATGATCCCAATAGTGGAAAAGTGGTTCTTCCAATACTGGGAAAAGCGTTCGCGGATGCTCTTGAGGTAGAACTTTGTGTAGGGATAAAGTCCTCCACTGGTGTAGGTTTCCAGGATCTTGCGCTTGATCTCGAGGCTGTTTTTGGCAATGACGAGAATGCCTTCGAGGCGCTGGAAAAACTCCTCTTCACTCCGGGCCAGATGACCTATCCTGGGCAGGTTCAGGGTCACCACCCCAATCGAGCCGGTGAGGGGATTAGCGCCAAAGAGACCTCCGCCTCTGGCTTCCAGCTTGCGGGTATCAAGACGCAGGCGGCAACACATGGAGCGGGCATCGTTGGGGTCCATATCAGAATTTACAAAGTTGGAAAAATACGGAATGCCATACTTGGCTGTGGCTTCCCAGAGGTAATCCAGTTTGGGATCTTCCCAGTCGAAGTCCTTGGTGATATTGTAGGTAGGGATCGGGAAGGTAAAGACGCGGCCTTTGGCGTCGCCCTCGATCATGACCTCGAGGAAAGCACGATTGAGCAGGTCCATCTCAGCGGCGAAATCCTTGTAGGTCCTATCCTGAGGCTGGCCGCCGATGATCACAGGCTGGTCTTTGTAGATAGTGGGAGGAATGAGATCGATGGTGATGTTGGTGAAAGGCGTCTGAAATCCCACCCGGGTGGGAACGTTGATATTGAAGACAAACTCCTGCAGAGCTTGCTTGACATCATCGTAACTCAGCTTGTCATAATAGATAAAGGGCGCCAGCAGGGTATCAAAACTGGAAAATGCCTGAGCGCCGGCCGCTTCACCCTGGAGTGTGTAAAAGAAATTGACGATCTGCCCCAGCGCGCTTCGAAAATGACGGGCGGGAGCGCTTTCCACCTTGCCCTCGGCACCACAGAAACCCGTGAGCAGGAGGTCCATAAGGTCCCAGCCCACGCAGTAAACAGATAACTGGCCCAGATCGTGGATATGAATATCTCCATCCACATGCGCGGCCCTGATCTCGGGAGGGTAGATCTTATTGAGCCAGTAAGTTTTGCTCACTTCCGCGGCGATATAGTTATTCAGCCCATGCAGAGAATAGGCCATATTGGAATTTTCGTTCACCTGCCAATCCAGCTTTTCCAGATACTGGTCGATCAGCCTCACTCCAGCCGTGGAAACCAGTTCGCGGATACGGGCATGCTGATCGCGGTAGATAATATAGGCCTTGGCGGAGCGTTTATACGGCGAGGCCAGCAGCACTTCTTCCACAATATCCTGAACGCGTTCAACCTCCGGGATGTCGGAGTTTATCACCTGGATCGCCAAATTCAACACCCTGAGCGTCAAAACCTCCGCGATATCCTCTGAAAATTCCCCGGTCGCTTCACCGGCCTTTTGGATAGCGCGGACGATCTTGGCCTTGTCAAAAGCCACAATATTCCCGCTGCGTTTCCGAATCATCGAAAACATCGCAATCCTCCCTTAAACTCTATATTTATATTTTGTTATTTATCAGTCCATTACACGCATACAACTCACTTTAACTAAGTGGTAAACAGCGTTGCTACTCGCATTTATTTAGACACTTAGCAATTTTGTCAATACTAAATCATCACTATTTTGCGAAATCCTGTCTTGAAGAGAGGAAGGAAGTCCACAAGGGGGAGGTGAGATGCTTCGCAGGTGAGATACCTGCGGTAGGTGAGATACCTGCGGCAGGTGAGATACTGCGTATGTGAGAGCTGCAAAGCCGCCACATATCACCCGAAAAAAGGCCCCGAAAGTTCAGCACTTCCGGGGACCTGTTTATGTGTTTATAACAGAGTTATTTGCCGGCCACGCTGACCCCATCGCAGAGCAGCGCAGGCAGTTTGGAAGAGCCCAGCGCCGTCGCTTCCGATCCTATGGCAATCACGTTGTTGAGGGTCTCATAGACATTTCCGGACAGCATGCAGTCCTTGACTCTGGCCACGATTTTGCCGTTCTCGATCAGGAATCCACTCGACACGCCCACGGAATAATCCCCATTGAGGATGTTTCCAGAGTGAGCGCCCATCAGCGAATGCACGATCAGGCCTTTATCTATGGAAGCGATCATGGCATCCAGGCTCATGTCTCCGGTTTGCAGGCTGGTATTGAAAGGCCTGGGACCGGGCATATATTCCACTTCCGGTCTGAAGCCGTTCCCGGTGGGCTCGAGGCCCAGCTTATGAGCGTAGTTCAGATCGGTGGGGATGGCCATGAAAACACCGTTTTTCAACAAATAGAGTTCCTGAGTGGGAGTGCCTTCATTGTCGAATGCTGTGGAGCTTGCCAGTTCCAGGTCCCTGGGCTGCTGCCGAATAGTGAGTTTATCGCTGAAGATCCTCTCCCCCACTCTGTTACAGAGAGGAGAGATGCCGTTGTGGATATTGACGGCTGAGATTGCGGAGTAGAATCGGCTGAAAAGCGCTCCCACCGTGAGAGGTGTAAAAATGACGGGCATTTTGCATGTGGGCGGCACGACCTGGGTGGAGGAAATCTTGAAAAGCTCCAACATCCTATCCAGCTGTATCTTATCCAGTTCTACTGGTCCTCTCCCGATCGCCAATTCCATCAGTCCGGCCCCGCTGCCTGGAAACACCATCTGGGTCCAGACGGAATAGGTAGATCCTTTCCAGGCAAGGTCCAGGTCGTAGCTATTCTGCAAGCCAATCCTGGAACTGCCGTAGTTGAAACTGAGGTTGACCTGAGCATCGCTGCGGGCCTTCAGATACGCGAGCAGTTCTTTGCCCTGAGCGATAAGTAAGGCCTTATCAATAGTCTCGATCCGGGTGTCCAGACAGTCGGAATCAGGAGCTTGCCAGGATGCCGGAAGCTGGAATCCCACGGCCTGTCCATCTTTGGCGCTGGTCAAAGCCTGTTTTACCAATTCCTTGGCATCCAGCAGGTTGCGGGTGTGGGCCAGGCCACATTTGCCATCTTTGATCACTCTCAGCGCGAGGGCATAGGAAAGCGAGCTATCGGCCTTTTCCAGCTTGGCGTCGGTGAATTCGATGTGATCGTAACTCACTTCCTCCCAATAGATATCTGCCTGATCGGCAGAGGCTTTCGCCAGTTTGAGCAGCTGTTCCATTATTTACCTCCCACTGTGAGCATTTTAAAGTAAACATGCGGTCCGCCATAGCAGGAACGAATGTTGGTCTGGCCTTTGCCACAGCCTCCCGATTCCTTGAGCACAAAGTCGGAACCAATCATCAGGACGTTGGCCAGGGTCTGATAGAGATTGCCGACGATATTGATGTCGCGGATCATACCTACTATCTTGCCGCCCTTCACTTTATAACCGTAATTGGCCCCAAAGGTGAAGTTCTCTCCGGAGGTCTGGCCACCCATCGGATCACCAATGTAGAGCCCTTCATCCATGGCCGCCAGCAATTCTTCCAGGCTGTAGCGGTCCGGTTTGATGAAGATATTGCCCATACGCACGATGGGCGCGTATTGAAAATCCTCGGCGATGGCGTGACCGCTGAGCGGCTCGTCCATTTCCCCGGCTGTGAAACGATCGTGCAACCTGCCTGTCAACACACCGGCGCTCATCAGATTCACTCTGCGCACCGCGACGCCTTCGTCGTCGTATTTGTAATAGCCCAGTTGGCCGTCCATGGTGGCGTCGTCGATGATGTTGAGGATGTCTGAGCCCAGTTGGGTGCCGATCTTCATTTTTTCACGCAGAGCTGGAAGGTCGCGCACGATATCCGCCTCGGAAAAATGCCCGAAGGCCTCATGGGTGAAAACCCCTGCCATGCCTGGATTTAACACCATTCTGTAGCTACCCGCCTGGACGGGTTCCGCGCTCAGCAATTCCTGGGCTATTTTGCACTTCTCCAGAGCTTCGGCGTCCCGGTTTCTCAGCTTCTGAAATCCGTTGCTGCCGCCAAAGGCCATTCTCACCGTCTGGGTGAGCGGGCCCTCCTGAGCGATGATCGAGCCGCCCAGCTTGGTGGTAACCAGTTCTTCATTGATCTGGGTGCCCTCGCTGTTCACGTAATACTTGTCCCGATAGACGTCATAATATTCCAGTTCGGCGTTGGCAATCGCGGGCTGGGCCATGACGAGATCTGAATAGTGACGGGTGATGGCCAGTTTTTCGGCCAGATCGATGGCGCGGGGATCCTCGATCAGCCTGGCTTTGACTGTGTCCACGACCCTCGGAGCGGGAGCCATGCGTTTGGGCTCTGCCATGTTGGCGGCCAGGACTTTCGCGTTTTCCAGGGACCTCCTGATCGCCAGCTCAGCCTGCTCCGGCTTTGTAAAACACACCGTGGCGAGCGCGCCGTCCTTCAGGACTCTCAACACATAACCGTCTCCGGTGTTGGAACCTATGCTGCGCACTTCGCCTTTGTTCATTACGACCCGATCGACTCGCCTGGTCTCGTAGCGGATATCGCAATAATCCACATCAAGCGGTTCGATCAATTTGTTGAGCTTGTCTATCATATCATCTCCTTAGCGGCCATAGCCGCGTGATTTGGATCAAAGAATCATTTCCGTGCCTGGTATGGGTGGCAGATCGAAACTGAGAAAACCATCCGGCAGGGACGCGAAACCACGGTTGTCCGGAAGCGCGAAACTCCATTCCCGCAAAGACAAAGGATAACGCTTGAGCAGTCCCAAAGGCCAGTAGAGGGGAGGACGCTGCCTGGCTTTGATCTCTTCTGGCAGAGCGTGGCTAACGCTTTCTCCCCAATTGAGATAAGCCTCCCTGCCGCTGGTCGTGATCTGAATGAGCGTGTGAGGCTTGCGGTTGATGAAGCTTTTGTTTAACTTTATATAGCCAAGCTCTTCCAGTTTGATAAGATGCGTGGTGAGGTTTCCCGACGTGAGGCGGGTTCTGGCCAGCACGCTGTTGTAGTCGAGGGCTTCAGTGCGTGAAAGCAGGAAAACGATCATCAGTCTGGCGGGATTGTTGATCCCGGCGTCCAGGCTGGCGATGCGGTTGAGCGTATCTTCATGCTGTTGGTTCATATAAGACTCCCGGCGGCGCTTATGCCGCACAAGTTACCTTGTATTTCAAAGTAGCTTTCCTGTCAAGATAAATCTGCGGCCCCACACAAGATTTTTCACACCCGCTCCCCTAAGCCTCCTTTACACCACCTATGCCCCACCTTTACATCTCCTTTGCCTCGGCATAGGAGAGGCAGGTGAGGAGTAAATGTAGGGAAAGGATGGCAGAGCAGGCTGTTAGAGGATTTATCCGGCTCCGGGAATGCCGAAATAGAACTTGCCCGTCAGGTAGAGGCAAACTGCAGCTATCTCACGACTTCAGATCGCGCCTCTCATCTTCTCATATCTCATTGTGAAATATGACAGCCAGAGCAGCTCAGTGCAACAGCAGCAGCTTGATCGTATGCTCGTATCCCCGGGCCTGGAAGCGGCAGAGATAAACCCCTGCGGGAAGACGTCTTCCCTGATCGTCACTGGCATCGAGGACCACATTGTGGATTCCTGCCTGGCGGGTTTCATTGATTACAGACCTCAGCAGCCGGCCCCTGATGTCATAGATTCTGATGCTGACCGGTGATCCAATTTGGAGTGAAAAACGGATATTGGTCTGATGTTTAAAGGGATTGGGCCAATTGGACTGCAGGGCTGTGACCAAAGCCGGGACCTCATCCCCTGGGTTCGACACGGCATCAAGAGTAAAATCAAGGGTAAGGGGCTGATCCGGCAACACCATGACATCAGAGTGACTCGCGCTGGCATAACCCGCTGCCGTGGCAGTGATTGTGTAAACTCCTGCCGGCAGTTCCAGCAGATAATTTCCGTCCCCGTCAGTGGCGGCAGCATAATCCCCGGCGCTCACCTGAGCTCCGATAAGCGGTTGTGATTCATCATCTTGCACCCTACCCGCCACCTGCCCCATCTGCACATGATTGGAGAGGATGTTGCTGAAGACGACCGGCGAAAGATTGGCACCTGTATAGATGGCCTGGACAGCCCAGCGGTATTCACCCAAGGGCTCTTCAATCCAGAGCGAATCGACGAAGCCGAGGGTGTTTACATCGAGTTCCGAGATATGAATCCAGGTGTCTGGCACAGTTTCCTGACCCGCCGCCAGACGATAGAGATGAAAGCCCGTCAGAATCCTATGTTCTGATCGCACCCGGGAACGGGAATCGACTGCCAGAGAGCGGCTTGGCATCACTCGAACAGCCTGGCCTTCGTCAGTAGCCTGCCAGGTGATGGTGGCATGGCGGCTAAACACATCCAGTTCCGCGGAAACATTAGCAGGGGGATATGCCGTTTCCAATAGTAGCAAGTCTCCCATCTGATTATCCGAGAACGCTATAGAGACATTACCGCTGATGCTTTGATAGCCGGGAGCGCTCACCGTGTATTGATAGGCTGAGTTCACCGGAATCTGAGGAAACTGAAAGACTCCATCCGTCGCGCTGACAGCCACATAGGTATCCACACCGGAGAGCTCAATGCTAGCCCCCGCGATGGGATTCAGACTGTGCTGGGCCAATATTCTGCCGCTTACTGACACGCTCAAGGCACTGTCAAAGAAGAAGATAGTATTGGGAAACTGGCCTGACAGCAGCGATCCCGTGGTGGGTGGCGAGTTGGGATCATAGATGGTGGAATCGTGCTGAATCTTGCGGGAGCGGTTGTTGCCCACGGTGCTACAGAAAAACTGGTCAAACGCGGAAAAATACTGGGTGTCCATAGGCCTCTGCACCATCATGGCCAGGTTCACTCCCTGATACAGAAAGGGCGTATCGAAGCTGATATTCAGGTCCGCGATGCCGCTCTGATAGCTCTGGCTACCGTCGTAAACGAGACCGAGCTGGGTGGAGGGGATCCAACCCGCGGCCAGATTGGTGTTGGTGGTGTTTCCCAGCCAGATGCGGATGGGTTTGTCGACCAGATTGTCCATAAATCTGTAGCTCCATCTCAGGCCGGTGATGTATCCCGTCAGACCAGTCAGTTCAGTCTGTTGGAAGATGGTCTCGTATATGGAGTTGCGATAGTTCATCGCCACCGGCATGCGGGAGACTTCACTGTTGAATCCCACCTGGATTGCACTTAACGTTGTCCCAGAGACAGGAATAGTCCGCTGGGTCCTGTTTCTGGCCCCCGGGTTTCTGCTCAGATCGTCATTAATAGTCAGCAGCGCTTCATGGCTGCCTGGCTGGATGGCACTGAACCCTAGCGAGAAGGAAAAGCCGTCCCCCGGCTCCAGCAACAGAGGAAGGTCCTGCTGATGAGAAAGGTTGAAGACCGGAGAACCGGCCAGGCTGATGGAGTTGAGCGTAAAAGGCATAGTGCCTGTGTTTTGGATGAGATAATCCTTCACTT
>JAGOIY010000040.1:13198-14926 GCA_017995405.1 Candidatus Cloacimonadota bacterium | reverse complement strand
GTGATTATGACCTTCAAGCAGACCTTCCGCAATCAGAAATACGTGCAGGACAACGCTGCTGGCGTGTTGATTGACGATACAGCCGGTGTGATCACCACCAATTACAACGTGGGTGACGCGATTGTAGGCCTCACAGGCACTATTGCCCGTTATAACAACATGTTACAGCTCACTCCCGTTGCCAATCCAGGTCCTCCTGCTTCCACCGGAAACGGTGTGTTTGTGCCCGTGGTAACCATCCAGCAGGTGAATGGAAACATCGAAATGTATCAGAGCCGTCTGGTGAGAATCAACAACGCTCACTTCGTGGGTGCAAGTGGAGCTTTTGCCAACGGTACCAACTACAATCTGGAAGATGCCAGCGGCACCATCGTATTCCGCAGCACCTTTTATGATGTGGATTACATCGGCACCGACATCCCCACCAACAACTTCAGCCTGGTTTCTATTGTCAACCAGTTCAACCAGACTCCACAGCTCACAGCCCGCAATCTGGCAGACTGGGGAGCCGTTGACAATGACGATTATGTGGCCAATCCCAATCAGACCGAGCTCCTGGGCAATTATCCCAACCCCTTCAACCCCAAGACCACCATTGAGTTCAACGCCGCAAAATCCGAACCCGCCCAGATCACTATCTACAACCTTAAGGGTCAGGCTGTCAAACACTTCACGATCGACAGTCCTGCCAAGGGAATCAATAAAGTTACCTGGGACGGCAAGAACGATAACGGTATCGACGTTGCCAGCGGGACCTATCTGTTCCGTCTGCGCTCCGGTTCCTATTCCAGCACCAAAAAAATGATCATGATGAAGTAACGCGTCGGGAACTAATGATAATGAACGGGGGAGACCTAGCCATGGCCTCTCCCGTTTTTGCATAAGTATGAAGCAGTTATCGGAATTTCGCAGCCACCTCTACTGTCTCCTGACGATCGCGATCTGGTCCACTCTTGAGGTGGTCGGCAAGCTGTTGGGGACCTCTGTATCGCCCTACGCGATCACGGCCTGGCGTTTTTTGATCGGTGGGCTGGTGATCCTGCCCTTCGCGCTCCGCAACAGAGGAGATATCAAGCTGGGCCTCAAAGGGATAGCTCATCTTAGTGCTCTGGGAATCCTCAACGTCTGCCTGGCTATGCTGATCCTGCAACTCTCCATCCACTATGGCAAAGCATCCGTCAGCGCGGTGATCATCAGCGTCAATCCTCTGTTCGTGGCTATGTTTGCCATGCTGTTGCTGAAAGAAAAGATGGGCATCGCTCAGATATTGGGATTGATCCTGGGCGTGACGGGCATCGTGATTCTGGTGCTGGGAGAGGTGGAAATGCGGAATGTGCGCTATCTGAACCTGCCTCTGGGGATCGGACTGGCAATCGTGGCGGCTCTGGCTTTTGGAACTTATACAGTTTTGACTCGTGCCGCGGTGGCACGTTATGGCAACTTGCTGAGCAACTCCACTTCCTTTCTGGCTGGTTCTATCAGTCTGTTTGCGTATAACATAATAGCGGGAGAGCAACTCACGATTCAGCCCACGCTACCCAATCTCTTGCTGGCAGGATATTTGGGATTGATCCTCACCGGCTTGGCCTATCTCCTTTATTTTGAAGGGATGAAGCGGATCGGAGCAGGCAAAGCGTCTATGTATTTCTTTACCAAACCTTTAATCTCCACATTTCTGGCCTGGATGCTGCTGGGTGAGACATTGCGGGCTTCACAGCTTGCCGCGGT
>JAGOIY010000040.1:0-13098 GCA_017995405.1 Candidatus Cloacimonadota bacterium | reverse complement strand
GGCTCTAACCAGCCGTAGGCTCCCCCCAAAATAGAGCTTGACGAAAATAGCCACTTGGAATTCTTGGGCATATTATCAGAATTATCTTATAGAGAATAACTAAGGAGACATAATGGTCAAGCTGAGACTGAGACGGATGGGCGCCAACGACCAGCCCTTCTACCGCATTGTGGCAGTTGATGCCCGCGTCAAACGCGACGGCAAATACATTGAATGCGTAGGCTGGTATGATCCCAAGCCCAACCCTTCCAAGATCAATATCGAGACCGATCGTGCCATCTATTGGCTGAGCGTTGGTGCCCAGCCGAGCGATACAGTACGCTCCCTGCTGCGTAAAGCGGGTGTGCTGCAGATCTGGCACGAACGTAAGATAGCCAAGCAAGCCGCTACAGAAATTGATACTCAATAAAAGAGGTGAAAGATGAAAGACTTGATCGAATTCATGGTTAAAGCCTTGGTTGACGATCCCAGCGAAGTGAACATCACCGAGATAGCCGGAGACAGGATCACCCTTTACGAACTGAGAGTCTCAAAGAGCGATATCGGAAAAGTGATCGGCAAGCGCGGTCGCACCGCGGGGGCCATCCGCACCATAATCAACGCCGTAAGCACCAAACAAGGAAAGCGGGCGGAGCTGGAAATTATCGAATAAATGGAAGTTTCCGATCTGATCGGAATCGGCAGGTTGGGCGGCATGGACGCCCAGGGCTTTTTTCAGGTACTGATCAAGCCTCGTTATCGGCCTGTCTTCGAAGACGCCAAGTGTGTCTTCTTGATCTTTAAAAGCGATAGAGTGTTTTACGTAACTATCAGTGAGAGAAAGGTATCAGACAAGAAGATTATGGTCCGCTTTGTTGAGGACGGCATCGATATCGAGCGTCGTCTGCACCGCGAAGTCCTGATCGCCCTTGAGCCTGAATTCCTCGACGAGGACGAAGGTCTGGATCACCTGCTGGGTTATGAAGTGCTGTTTGAAGACCGTTCTTTGGGCACCGTGAAGGACTACTTTCACAACCATGCCCAATATGTGCTGGTGATCGGCACTCCCACCGGTAAGGAACTACTGGTCCCCTATGTGGACCACTACGTCCAGGCAGAGATTCCCGATCCCGGAGTGTTGCTGCTCCAGAGCGCACAGCCTCTGATTGACGCACTGGACAGCGATAGCTGAACCCCCATGACCATCGATGTGCTCAGCCTCTTTCCGCGCGGTTTTGACGGCTTTAAGGACGTCAGCATCGTGGCCCGTGCCATCCAGAAAGGGGCAGTGAAGCTGAGCTTTACTGACTTTCGGGAGTTCAGCGCGGACAAGCACCGCAAGGTGGACGACTACGCCTATGGTGGTTTTCCCGGGCTCGTGCTGCAGCCGCAGCCGATCTGGGACGCCCTCGTACATCTGCTTGAAGATGGCTTCGCGCCGGTGATCTACTTCAGTCCTCAGGGACGTCCACTCACTCAGCCAATCCTGGAGTTCTATGCTCAACTGCCGCGGGTGATTTTACTCTGCGGTCATTACAAGGAACTCGATCAGCGGGTGAGAGATCTGGCCATTTCGGACGAGCTTTCCCTGGGAGATTTTGTGCTCTCGGGAGGAGAGATCGCGGCAATGGCCTTCATCGATGGCGTAGCCAGACTTCAGGATGGAGTGCTCACGGATGCCGCTTCGGCCAGGAGCGATTCCTTTTCAGACGGCAAGACCAAGCTGGGATTTCCCTGTTATACCCGTCCCGATACGTGGATGGGGATCGAGGTCCCGGCCGTGTTAAGGAATGGCGATCACGCCAAGATTGAGGCTTGGGCTGAAGAACGCTCCCAGGCTATGACTCACGCGCGGCGCCCGGAACTGCTCACAAAGCGATGAGCCCCATCCATATTGCCCTTTTGCATTATCCGGTGCTGAATAAGAACGGCGCCCGGATCACATCCTCGCTCACCAATCTGGATATCCACGATATCGCAAGAGCGGCAAAGACTTATGGTATCGCGGGATATTGGATCGTGCATCCTGATAAGGTCCAGATCGATCTGCTGGAAGAAATCAGAAACTTCTGGAAACAAGCTCCGGATTTGCCCTACAACCCTGAGCGCTCAGAGGCCCTGAACCTTATCCGCCCATGCCATGACTTTGATGAACTGATACAAATGATTACAACGCAGGAAGCTACGCGTCCCATTATTATTACAACGACGGCGCGCACCAGGCAGCCCCAGATCGGATTTGAAGATCTGCGGGATCTTCGCCTCACGGCCAGGCCCATATTGCTAATCTTTGGCACTGGCTATGGACTATGCGAAGAGATTCACGCTGCCGCTGACCACGTCCTGGCTCCCATAACCGGAGCGGGAAACTATAACCACTTATCCGTGCGCAGCGCCGTTGCCGTCATTTTGGACCGCCTGGTTTCCGAGAACATATATGGGAGGAACCATGGATATTCTGCACACAGTTGGCAGAGACCAAATCAGAACCGACTTTCCCGAGTACCGCGTCGGCGATACCGTGAAGGTCCATTATAAAATTAAAGAAGGCAGTAAAGAACGCGTCCAGGTGTTTCAGGGCATTGTGATCCAGAAACGCGGGGCTGGCGTCTCCAAAACCTTCACAGTGCGTAAAGTGTCGAACGGTATCGGCGTGGAGAGGATTTTCCCACAACACTCTCCCAATATCGACAAGCTCGAGATCGTTCGCTTTGGCCAGGTCCGCAGGGCCAAACTCTTCTACCTGCGCAGCGCCAAAGGTAAAGCCGGAAGGATCAAAGAACGCCGGAGATTCACTGCTTAGTTGCTGATAACACCCTCATTATGGAGCCCGATTGTGTACATATAAAGCAGCGGGCTCCATATTTGTTTATGGTCAGTAACACCCTTCCTCCATTGCTGATGAAAGCCGCCTTCTCTCTGGAGCTTGCGCCTGGGGTTGGTTCACCTCAAACATCCCGTATTATATTCGGCCTGTGCTGGGTGAACTTGACAGGAGCACTGGAAACTGGAATCAGGCTTCATCCGCCCTTGATGAGCAAATTTTCTATCTGGATTCACAAATGAAAGCAAAGAAACACAGTTACATAAACCAAACACCAAGCCCCGCGGAGCGGATAAGTCTCTATTACAATCAGGGCTGTTTCCATTTCAAGCTTGAGCTCGAGGGAGATCTGGTGGTCCGCGTCGGCTTCCTCAAGCCCGATGGTCCTGAAGCCGCTGAGCCCAATTCCGCTCATCCTTATATAGATATGCTGGATTGCTATTTACGCGGTATTAACCAGCGACTCGAGCTACCTCACGCCCTCAGGGTGACTGACTTCGCGCGCAAGGTCTATACCGCTACCAGTGATATACCTCCAGGCGAAACCTCCACTTATGGTGCCATCGCCACCCGCATCGGTGCTCCCCAGGCTGCCAGAGCAGTGGGAGCAGCCCTCAGGGCCAATCCCCTGCCGTTGATCGTTCCCTGCCACAGAGTGGTGGGAGCCAGTGGCAAACTGACAGGCTTCGCGGGTGGACTTGAGCTTAAGCTTAGACTGCAGGAGCTGGAGAAAAGATCATGATCGTTGGAATCGGAACTGACATTATCAAAGTGGAGCGCATCCAAAAGAGCATCGAAGCCAATCCCCGCTTTGGAGAAAAGCTCTTCACCCCGGCAGAGACAGCCTATTGTGAATCAAGGGCCAGTAAATACCAATCCTACGCGGCTCGTTTCGCGGCAAAAGAAGCTGTGATGAAGGCTTTGGGGACCGGCTGGAACGAACTGGTCCACTGGCTCAATATTGAGATCGTCAGAGAGGGTGACGGCGCGCCTAAGGTGCTGTTGCACAATGAAACAAATGCTTTCGCCGCGAGCCTTGGCATTCAGGCCATCCATCTCAGCATTGCTCACGAGAAGGAATACGCCACGGCTTTTGCGGTCCTGGAAAAATAGATTTCTTGACAACAGGACCGCGGCTTGGGAAACTGCTCCGAAAAGGTGGTTTTTATGCAATGCATCGTCATTTTCGGTATCCAGGGCAGCGGTAAAGGCACCCAGGCCAAGCTGCTGAGCGAGTCACTGGGCTACCAGCACGTCAATATTGGCGATCTGTTGAGAGACCAGGTGTCCCGTGGAACTGAGCTTGGCAACGAGGTCAAAGCTGTGATCGCCAGAGGCGAGCTTGTGGAAGACGAGCTGATCTTCCGCCTCATAGCCAACGCCATCCAGGCAAATGCCAAAGGCATCGTGTTCGACGGTTTTCCTCGCACAGAAGCCCAGGCTGAACATCTCGGCAGGCATTTCACCGTGCGCAAGGTCTTCTACCTCGATCTGTCTGAGGAAGAGGCAATATCCCGCATTGGAGCCAGAAGAGTGTGTCAGTCTTGTGGCGAGAACTTTAACCTCAATAGCAAAAAGCCTGCCAAGGAGGGTGTTTGCGACCGCTGCGGAGGCAAACTTGGCATCCGGCAGGACGACCGTCCCGAAGCCATCCGTAAACGCATGATCGAGTTTTATGCCCAAACCCAGGGGCTCACCAGCTGGTTTGAAGCGCATGGATTACTGGCCAGGATCGATGCGGGAAAGAGCGTGGAAGCAGTATTCAGGATTCTGATGGAAGGGGTCAGCTAAACCGGAGCTGAGATGCTGAAATCGATCACCCGGGGCCTGCTGGCCAGAATCGAGCTGGTCGCCTATCTACTGGCGATCTGGAGCTTTGTGGTGCTCTTTATGGAGTCGGTGATATCGTTCTACGCCGATTTCAGTATTGTAGAACACCTTACCGCTCTGGCCAACATCCTGCTTCTCTTCCTCACGATCATCAACCGTCTGATCACCCGCGAACCGGGCAAAGGCAACAATCTGCTCATCTTCGACGGTTCCATGCTGGCTCTGGGCACCTTGCTGTTCTTCTTCGACGCCAAGTTTGTGATCTTCTTCTTGCTGATCCGCCAGACCTGGTATATCCTCGAGTTCTTTCTCTTCAAAGCGTTTGAAGGACGTTTCTTCAAACAGCTGACAGCCAATCCTCCCGCCACATTGATGCTCAGTTTTGCGCTGGTGATCAGTATCGGGACCATACTGCTGATGATGCCAGCCGCCTCATCCAGCAATCAAGTGACCAATATCGTGGACGCTTTGTTTACTGCCACATCTGCCACCTGTGTAACCGGTTTGACCGTGGTCGATACCGGCAGCCATTTCAGCTTCTTTGGGCAGCTGGTCATCCTGGTGCTGATCCAGATCGGCGGTTTGGGCATAATGACGATTTCCACCGCCTTCGCCATCATGCTGGGCCAGAGGATAACTCTCAAGCTGGAAAGCGTGATGTATGACGTGGTGGGCGGCAGCCAGTCTCTAAACGTCCTGCAGCTCTTGAAAAGCATTGTGCTGGCAACCTTTCTCATTGAAAGCCTGGGAGCAGTGTTGCTCTACACCCGTTTTTCGGCGCATTATCTGCCTCTGGAAGCATTCTATATGAGTGTGTTTCACTCCGTCTCGGCTTTTTGCAACGCGGGTTTCTCCCTGATGAGTGAAAATATGATGGGCTATGTGAGCGATATTGTCATGAACCTGGGCATCACTTTTCTGATCATTCTGGGCGGGCTGGGCTTCACAGTGATCGTGGATTTGAACCGGTATTTGTTTTATCGCGAGAGGGTTAAGAAGCTATCGCTGCACTCCAAGATCGTGCTGATTACTACCGGGAGTCTGTTGTTGCTGGGAGTCGTGACCTTCTATTGGGCGGAATACTATGGCACGATGGAAGGTTTTACCATAGCCAAGCGGCTGCTGGCATCCTGGTTTCAGAGTGTCACTACCCGCACGGCTGGATTCAACACAATAGATACCAGTGTCCTAAGCAAGGCCAGTATCCTGATCACGCTGGCGCTGATGTTTATAGGAGCGTCTCCCGGATCCACAGGTGGAGGGATCAAGACCACCACCTTCGCGGTGCTTTCACTTTCGATCACCTCCCTCCTGAAGGGCAAGCGGGAATTGAGCATCTTCAACCGCAAGATCCCGTCCACAAACTTCCGGGAGGCCACATCCCTGATCACGCTTTCCGCGGCGATCATCTTTGTGATCCTGTTTCTCTTGTTGCTGGTGGAGCCCTTTCCTTTTGATAAGCTCTTTTTCGAAGCCGTCTCGGCATTTGGCACGGTGGGCCTCTCCACTGGCATCACACCGCTGCTGAGTCAAACCGGTAAAGTCTTGATAACCTTATTGATGTATGTGGGCCGAATCGGCCCGCTCACAATGATTTACGCCCTCGCGATCAAACGGCATGTGATCAATCTGGACTACGCCGAAGAAAAGATCGCGATAGGATGACGAGGAGATTAACATGGCCCGTTACGCTGTAATAGGACTGGGCAGATTTGGAATGACGGTGGCCACTATCCTGGCGGAGTATGGAATGGATGTATTGGCCATAGATAAGAGCCAGGAACTCATCGATGAGGTGAGTGGCAAGGTGGCATCGGCAGTCTGTATGGACTCCACCGATGAAAACACGCTTCGCACGCTCAATCTCAACGAGGTCGATGCCGTGATTATTGGCATTGGCAGCAACATTCAGGAGTGCATCCTCACCGCCGCTATCCTCAAAAAGATTGGCGTGAGCGTGATCTACGCCAAGGTGGAAAACCGGCTGCATGGCCGGATTATGGAACTCATCGGAGTCCAGAACATCCTGCTGCCGGAAGAGATTGTGGGCAATCAGCTGGCCAAGAAACTGATCTCCACCAACATCCTGGAATACACCAACCTCTCCAGCGGACATACCATGATCGAGCTGATCGCGCCCAAAGACTTCATTGGCAAGACTCTGCAGGAGCTGTCTTTACCCCTCACACGGGGAATCAACGTGATCGCCATCAAATACAGCCATCTCTCGGTGACCGAAGACGGCAGAAACGTGATCGAAAAACGGCTCAACGATATGCCCGGCGCCAATGATGTGGTTAATGAGGGCGACGTCCTCATCCTGCTGGGTCCCAAGGGCAATGTGGACAAGCTGATCTACGATACTTCCGCCAGGAGGGATTAAGCCATGAAACGCTCTTTCAGAAGACGCTATCACGTGTTGCTCATGATCCTTTTGGGCATCATCCTCCTGCAGTCTGGTCTCATCTGGTTTACACTCAGTCAGGCCACCGACCTCACGGATTTGGTCAGCGACGTACAATCCATCCTGATCATCTTTTTCTTTGCTGTATTTGTCTATATGATAGTGATATACAACTATGTGCCCTTCAGGCTCAGGAGGGCTTTCAGAGATATCGGCAATCTGATAGAGGAGATCTCGCACGGTAATTATCAGATCGATATCGACAGCAGCACCTATGATCAGGATGCCGACATCCAGGAACTCATCATGGCGCTGCAAAAAATGCTCAACATCCTGATGCGTTTTGATATGGTGAAGGCGGACAAGATCTATGAACACCATCAGCGCATCACTCAAATGATCAACATTCTGCCCTTCGGCATCCTGATCGGCAGCGTGAACGGTGACGTAGTGTATTGCAACGATAAACTGCGAGAAGCTTATCCCAACATCACGGAAACAGTCAACCTCAACGAACTGATCTTCACCAACCCGTTCGACAGCCGGCTTTTCCATGTGATTGGAGAATCCATGCGATATGGCAAAAACCTCTATCAGGACATCGTTGCCGACGACAAAGAAGACCGCCAGGCTGCCGTCGACGGGTCTATCATCCGCAACCGCAAAGGCGTAGCCACGGGTGCCGTCTTTGTAATTCACTTCATGGACAATGCGTCAGCGGATTAAGATCAGGTTTGAGGATACTCAAGCTCAGAGATTGGATAAGTATCTCTCGGATCTGAGGATACAAGAGCTCTACAGCCGCACCTTCATCGAAAAGCTCATTGAAGAAGACCGCGTCCTGGTGAATCTCTTTCCAGTTAAAAAAAGCTATCTGCTCCAAGCGGGCGACGAAGTGGACATCAGCCTGCCGGAACCCGAGCCTCAGGAGATCGTGCCTCAGGATATCCCTCTGGAGGTGGTCTATGAAGACGAGCATCTGGCAATCATCAACAAAGAGCCTGGCCTGATCGTCCATCCCGGCTTTGGAAATCCCGATCGCACTCTCGTGAACGCCATTTTATTTCGTTGGGGCTCAGAGCTTTCCAGCGGAAGAGCTCCAGATCGTCCTGGGATTGTGCACCGCCTGGACAGTGGTACCAGCGGACTGATGATCATCGCAAAAAACGATATGGCGCAGAGCAAACTGAACGACATGTTTGCCTATCGTGATGTAGTAAAAACATATCTGGCTGTTAGTTGCGGAATTCCTGAAGAGGCCGCGGGCAGCATCGAGACCAACATCGCCCGCTCGTTGACCAATCCCCGCAAGATGTGTGTCGCTGCCGAGGGCCGGCATGCCGTGACTCACTACAAAATCGTGCATTGGTTTCACTATTTTGCCCTCCACAAGATTCAGCTCGAGACTGGCAGAATGCACCAGATCAGAGTTCATTTTGCCCATATGGGATACCCCCTCCTGGGAGATTTGCTTTACAACACCAGGGCGCAGGTCCACGCGTTAGTGCCTCAAAACATGAAGCGCCGGGTCACAGAGTTGCTCACCACCCATCTGCGCCGTCAGGTCCTGCACGCCTGGCGTTTGCAGTTTATCCACCCCCTCAGCCGCAAGCCCATCGACGTCAAAGCTCCCCTGCCGGAAGACCTGCTTTACGCGCTGGACTGGCTGGACTCAAACTTTGCTATTGACAAACAGGGCCTTGATTTGGAAGCTATTTTAAATGACTAATAAGAGTGATACAGATGACTAACTTACATACAGAGAATATCTTCGCGAGCGTTGACGAGGCGGTGAAAATCATCGCCGCGGGCGGTATGCTCATTGTGGTTGACGACGAAAACCGTGAAAATGAGGGTGATCTTGTAATGGCGGCAGACCTTGTCAATACCGAAGCGGTAAACTTTATGATCTCGCATGCCAAAGGCCTGCTTTGCGTTCCCATGAGGGAAGAAGCGCTCCAGCGTCTGGATATTCCCATGATGACTACCTCCAGCAGCGATCGCCACGGCACCAAGTTTACCGTCTCGGTGGATGCGATGGAAGGCACCACTACAGGGATTTCCGCTTCCGAGCGTGCCCTCACGATCAAGGGTTTAGCTGATCCCGACTCCCAAGCCAGGGATTTTATGAGACCGGGCCACATATTTCCCCTCCTGGCGGACAAGGGAGGGGTACTGAAACGAGCCGGCCACACCGAAGCGGCTGTGGACCTTGCAGTTATGGCAGGCAGAGCTCCGGTGGGAGCTATCTGTGAGATCATCCGCGAGGATGGAGAAATGGCCCGCCTGGACGACCTGGTGATCTTCGCGCGCAAACACGCGCTCAAGATTTTCACGATCGCGGAACTGATCCGATATCGCCGTCATCAGGAATGCCTGGTGGAGCGCGTCTCGGTGGCAAAACTCCCCACCAGATACGGCCTCTTTGACATCTACACCTATATCTCCACAATCAGCGACGAATATCATCTGGCCCTCGTGATGGGTGAGATCGATCCCACTCAAGCGGTACTGACCCGCGTCCACTCTGAATGCCTGACCGGAGACGCTTTGCACTCACTGCGCTGCGATTGTGGAGACCAGTTGCGCCGGGCCTTTGAAATGATTTCGGAAGAGGGCAGGGGCGTGATTCTCTATATGAGGCAGGAAGGACGCGGCATCGGTCTTTTGAATAAAATCAAAGCCTACCATCTTCAGGACGAAGGAAAGGATACCGTTGAGGCCAATCTGGACCTGGGCTTCCCTGCCGATCTGCGAGATTACGGCATCGGAGCGCAAATCCTCAAACAACTTGGCATCAAAAAGCTGCGCTTGCTCACCAACAATCCCAAAAAGATTGTGGGCCTGCAAGGTTACGGCCTGGAGATAGTGGAGCGGGTGCCGATCGAGATCGAAGCCGGCGCTGAAAACCTGGATTATCTCAAAACCAAGAAACGCAAGATGGGGCACATCCTCAGCGATGTGTAGAGCCAAATTGTGGCCCCTGTTGCTGTTAGCCTTGCTGGCACTCGGCCTGGGCGCCAGCGAAATCCCCGCGCCCCAAGGCTTTGTGAACGACTATGCCAGGCTGCTCTCGGAAGAAACGCGCGTGCGTCTAAACGACTGGGCTATCGAACTCAAGGAAAAGACGGACGTGGAGCTGGCCATTGGCATCTTTGAAAGTATTGGTACTATGGATGAGAACAGCCATGCCGTCAAAGTCTTTGAAACCTGGAAGATAGGCAACCAACGGGATGAGGGCGTGCTGATCATGCTGGCCCTCAAAGAGCGGCGCCTCAAGATCGAGGTGGGCTACGGTTCGGAGCCCTACGTGACCGATTCATATTCCGGAGACGTCTATCGCGCCATGCGTGATATGCTTCCCAAGGGCCGTGAAGACTGGGACGGAGCTTTCACTCAGGGGATGCTGCTCCTGCTGCAACGGATTGCCAGAGAAAAAGGTGTCACCATCAGCGGCGTGTCGGAATTCAGCAAGGGCACAAACAATATCAGGGCCGACAAGGCCAAAGGCGTCGTGGGGCTGTTTGGCGTCCTGATCTTCATCTTTTTGATCATCGTCACCCGGGGTCGCATTCTGGAAGTGCTTTTGTGGATGTGGATTCTGGGCGGTCGCGGAGGTGGCGGTTCCTGGGGTGGAGGATCAAGTGGTGGAGGCGGAGGCTTTGGCGGCTTCGGTGGCTTCGGTGGTTTCGGAGGAGGACGTTCTGGTGGCGGGGGTGCGGGAGGAGGTTTTTAAATGATATTTCTCAAATCACTTACGTTTATCCTATGGAATATGGCGATCGGCACGATTATCGTCCTCAAGATCGATTGGCTGCTCTTCAATCTCAAGCGCAGAAAGTTTTTGGGCATCCACATACCCTTCACGCCTGGATTCGTAGTCAGCAAACGGGAATGGGTTTTCAACAAAGCCCGCGATATTCTGCACGACTATCTGGAACAGGCTGAAGACAAACTCCGCAAGAACGGTTATCTGGCCAAGTGGGAAAGACTGGTGCGGGATACAGTCTATGACAAGACGAACTTCGTGGATGAATGGATGTTCCTGCCCCGCAAATGGAAGGATAAAATCCACGATCTCATCGCCAACAGCGTCAAGGATATCGTCAGCAAGATCCTGCGCCGCACCGTACCCCACTTTGTGGAGCAGTGGCGCATTGAGCATCGCATCGACGAGTTTGACGAGCAGTTCAACGCCGAATTTCTGCGCAAATACTGGCGCAAGTATGTGCTCAAGTATATGCTCTATGCCATCTTAGCTATCAACTTCCTGATCGGCATCACCAATCTTATCTGGTTCCTGATCATCGCGTAGATCCATGAAAACCCAGCGCTCTGGTCTCAAGAAGCTGCGGCAAGCAATCTTACGCAAGATTCCCGTGGCCGCGGACCATCGCAGACTGGCTTTCTTCTTCACTCTCGTCTGCCTGATCATTGTCGCCTTGCTGCTGGCCTGCGCGTTGCTGGTGTGGGTTTTCGAGGCCCAGGATCCCGCCCATCGCAACATTACATCCTTCTGGGACGGCATCTGGTGGGCAATTGTCACCATCGCGACCGTCGGTTATGGCGATCGTTTTCCCGTCACCTATCCAGGCCGCGTGGTAGGCCTCGTCCTCATCGTGGTAGGCTATTCGCTGCTCTCAGTGTTTGCCGGTTTGATCGCCTCCCTCTTTGTGGAGGATAGAATGAAAGGAGCCAAAGGTTTGAAACAGATCAGAACCCAGGACCACATCGTGATCTGCGGTTGGAACAACACCGCGGAATTCCTGTTGAGGGCTTTGCTGGAAAAACAATTGCAGGACGTGGAAATCTGCCTCCTGATCAACCAGCCGTCCGAGTTTTTTGAGGCGATCGAATCACGCTATCCCAATCTCCAACTCCGTTTCGTGAGGGGAGAGGCCACCTCTGAAGAGGTACTCAAACGCGCCTCGGTGGATAAAGCGGCCCAGGTGATCATCCTGGCGGACCACAACCTTGCCGCCCAAAGCGCGGATGACCGTTCCATCATAGTTGCCAACGCCATGCGATATCTGGTGCCCAAGGAACGCATCACCATCCAGCTCAACAACCCAGAAAACCGCAACCTCCTCAACCGCATCGGTATCACCAGAGTGATGGTCTTCGACGACCTGGGAGGCTATATGCTGGCCAACAACGTGACCGAGGATAACAGCATCGAACTCTTTAGCCACATGATCAAAAACCACCAGACTCAGATCATTACCCTGGATATCCCTGAAAGCTTTGTTGGCAAAAGTTTTGAAGCTCTGAGAGAGCACTTCTGGAAGGACGGACGGCGGATTTTGCTGGGTCTCATGGCCAAAGAGCCACAACTGGAGCTGGATGACATCTTTGCCGATGATGGCAGCGCCATCGATCAATTCATCAAATCCACCCTCGGAAAAGTGCGGGCGGCGGGACAGGAGGACAAGAGCAGCGTGGTGCTCAAGCCTCCGCCAGAGCATCTTATCCAGGTGAACGACCTTGCCATCGTGCTGAACTAAGGGAGCCGGACATGTTGGATATCGCCATCCTCAATAAAATCCCTCTCTTCAAAGACCTGCGGGATGATCAACTTTCCCGCCTGCAGCCTTTCCTGAAAAAAGTTGAATACCCCAAAGGCAGTTATATCCTGAGGGAGAACACTACAGGAGACAATATCTTCCTGCTGGTGGAGGGCGTGGCGGTGGTCACCAAAGACCTTGTGATGGGCTTCGATGAAGACCGCGCCTCCACCGAAAAGGTGCTCCACACCATGCGCAGCGAGCATTTGCCCACCTTTGGCGAAAACGGCATTCTGGGGCACGCTCCCCGCACTGCCAATATCATCGCGCAGACCGACTGCGTGCTCTATACCCTTTCCAAAGAAGACTTTGACAGCTACGCGGCGGAGGATTATCAGGCGGGATATTACCTGGTCCTTAATATCGCGCGCGTCATTTCGCAACGCCTCAGCAACACCGATATCAATCTCGTGAAGCTGGCTACCGCGCTCTATATAGCCGTCAGACAATAGCTTGCCTGGCAGAGCCACGCTTCTCTCTTATTCATTACTCTCTGC
>JAGOIY010000173.1 GCA_017995405.1 Candidatus Cloacimonadota bacterium | reverse complement strand
GGGCATATTCTTGCGGAAGGTGACCGTGTCGTTGGGGATCCAATCCGTGAAGGCAATGGGGATTATCTTTTCCAGCACGTCCGGCTTGGTGTCCAGAAGCTTTTCACGCGCGTCTTTGGGCAGTCCACTGCTGTCCGGTGGAGACCAGTAGGTGCAGCCTACATCCGCGGTCCCGCTGTAAACTGCCAGGATGGCGGCGTTGTGAGAGCCCGTGAAGCGCGTCTGGGAAGGCTCGATGCCCTGTTCTTTGAGCATGGCGGAGGGGTAGATGTATCCTGAGGTGGAAGCGGCGTCGGTGTAGGCCACTACTTTGCCCTGGATATCTTCGATAGTCTTGATGGGGCTGTCGGCCCTGGCCACAAACTGGCCCCGGTATTGCTTGAGACCGTTGCGGACGGTCATAAACTTCACTTCGGCGTCATACTTCTGTTTGGCAAGCACATAGGCGAAAGTGGGCAGCCAGGCAATATCCGCTTGATAGCTTCCCAGCGCTTCTATGACGGCCGCGTAACTGGTGGGAACCGCCACTTTGAAGTAATAGCCCGTCTCAGCCTGCAGGGCTTTGGCTATGGCTTCGCCGCTGGCTACTACCTTGCCGGCTTCCAGCGAGGGCACAAAATACATCTTGATGGGATTGCGTTTGCTGCCCAGGGCCTTGTTGGCCTTGTCTATCCTGCCGGATTCACTCATACAGGCGCTGGTAAGCACAAACAACAAAACAATGATTGTAATAAGCTTTATACGCATGGCTCGATCTCCTTTGATCGCTCAGGGGATGACTGGGGGCAATAAATCACAAGCACGCTCAGCAGTCAAACAAATTCTCCGGGGGGCATCCCAAAACCCCTCAAACCCGATGCCATCCATCGAAGAGCGGGTCCACGATCAAGAGCTCCCTCGCGAGTTTCCTGGCCAGCTCACTGGCGCTCAGACCATCGAGGCTGATGCCGTCGTCATTGAACATCGAGCCTGGCAGGATAAGCGTTTGCTTGGGTTGCGAATCATGTTGGCGGCAGATGTCCTCAGCTGTCAAAAGTCCGCTCACGCTGATGTGAGGGCCCATGAAGAGGTTTCTGATCTCACGGTTGTGGAGCTGGGATTTATCCAGAGACGCGCTCAGGCGGGTCACGATTCTTGTTATTTCCTGGGTCGCGGCCCTGGAATGCAAGAGCAGATAACTGGCGGGATGCTTATCCAGTTCCGTGATGAAGGCTTTTCTGCGCTTGCTAAAGCCCTGCCGCAGAAGGCTGAGCAAGCCGATCCCGTTTTCGGCCTGAGGATAATCCTGATAGTATTGGGGAGGAGGCAAACGCTTGCCGGACAGCACATAAAACTCATCGGCCGCATAGATGATATCTCCCCTGTCCAGCTCCCGCAGCTTATCCAGTTGCTTCAGGAGGGCTGAGGCGGAAAGTCTGTCAAAGGGTTTGAGGTCTGGCAAGCCTTGTCTGAAACGGGTTAAGCCTACCGGCACCACTCCAATGGACAGGGTAGCCAGGCTGGGATGCAGGAGGTCTTCAACCGTCCTGTTCAGCTCTTCCCCGTCGTTGTACCCCGGCACACAGACAATCTGGGTGTGGAAGGCTATTCCTGCTCTGCTCAATCGCTTGAGCACTCTCAGCAGATCAAACTCCTGTTTATAACCCATCATCCTCTGCCGGAGATCTTTAGAGCTGGTGTGCACCGAAATATAGAGCGGGCTGATGTGCTGTGTGAGCACGCGTTTGATCTCTGCCTCGCTGAGATTGGTGAGGGTGATGTAGTTGCCGTAATCCCTCGAGTAGAGGTAGTCGTCATCCTTTACATACAGGCTGGAACGCAGACCCGGAGGCATCTGGTCTATAAAGCAGAACACGCAGTGATTGTGACAGCGTTTAACGGGTTTGGGGTCCGTCTCCAGGCCCAGGGGTAAAAAGCTATCACGGAGGATCGTAAACCGTCGCTTTTTGCCATCCGCGGCTTCGATGGAGACATCAAGCTGATAATCAGAGGAGTAATACTCCAGGTCCATCTGGTCGTTGATGGAGTGTCCGTTTATCCGTAAAACCCTGTCACCTGGCTGGATATCATAACGACTGGCCAGGCCAGCGGGATCAACTGAGACGATCTTGATGCTCAATCTGCTTTCCCTGGCGGCAGGGGCTCAGGTATTGCGGATCCTGTCGTAGCGGAACTTGAAGCGCTTGAGCCCCTCAAAGATGGTCCGCGCCAGGCGTTCCTGATATTGGCTGTTTGCCAGTTTTTGTTCTTCATCCGGGTTGCTGATGAAGCCGATCTCGATCAATACGGCTGGCATGAACGCCCCTCTCAGCACATAGAAGTTGGCCTGTTTGACCCCCCGGTCGAAGCTCTTGGTGCCTGCCACCAGATTCTGCTGAATGAGCAGGGCCATATTATTGGAGTTTTCCAGGTGTTCCGTCTGGCTCAGGTCGCTGAGAATGAAGGCCAGCGCGTCATACTTGGCGCGTTCAGCCTTGCCGCCTTCATATTCTTCCACCACGTCGTTTTCCAGAGCCTCCACAGCCCGGGCGTCAGAAGTCAGGGCGGTGGAAAGGTAGTAGGTTTCCAGGCCGGAAGCGGCGCGGTTTTTGGAGGCGTTGGTATGCACGCTCACAAAGAGGTCCGCCCTGTGCTCATTGGCAAACTTGGTGCGGTTTTTGAGCGTGATAAAGCGATCATCGTTCCGGGTCATCAAGACTGTGACGCCCAGCTCCTTTTCCAGCATCTGCTTGAGCTTGAGGCACACGTTCAGATTTACTTCCTTTTCCCGCAGTTTCAGCTTTTTACCTACCGCGCCCGGGTCGTTGCCTCCATGGCCAGGATCCAGAACTATCACCTTCACCGAGCGGTCTTTAGGGCGCTCGATCTGCAGAACAGTGCCTTTCATCTCCATGTCCTTAAAATGGGTGGGAAGATGTTCTGTGACAAACACGGAAGGCAGATAAAACTGGTTGCCCGAGCGGGTCACATTGAGGTGGAGGTTCCAGGATTCGTTTTCAAAGCTGTAAAAAGGAGAGCCGATCAGAAAAATGAACTGCTTGCCATTCAGAAACAGATGCAGACGGTGATCGCCGCGTTCCTGCTTCACGATGGAATTGAACACCTGATTGAAAGCGTCAAAATCCACGTATAGCTTTTCGGCGATCTTGGTTTCCGGCAAAGCGACGGTCTTGCGTTCATTCTTGAAATAAACGCTGATGTCCGCCCAGGC
>JAGOIY010000172.1 GCA_017995405.1 Candidatus Cloacimonadota bacterium | reverse complement strand
CTGGGTTATACTACTCCAGCCCTCACCAGATCGTGCATGTGCAACATCCCCAACACCTTGTCCTGATCGTCGACCACCGGCAGCATGGTGATGGAGTGGTCTTCCATCAGGCGCAAAGCTGAAACTGCCAGATCAGTTGGACGCAGTCTTTTGGGGTTGGGGGTCATGCACTCCCTTACCGGCAGGTTCAAGAGGCCATCAGGATGGATCTGCAGTTGCCTGCGCAGGTCTCCATCGGTCAAAATGCCGAGCAGAATCTCTTTTTCATCGGTAACGGCCGTGCAGCCAAGCTTTCCGGAAGTCATTTCCAGAATGGCGTCTTTCATGGAAGCGGAGCCCTCCACTACAGGTAGTTCCGGGCCGGAATGCATCAAATCGCTTACTTTCAGGATGAGCTTCTTGCCGATGCTGCCGCCTGGATGGAAGCGGGCAAAATCATTGAGGCTAAAATTGCGGCTCTTCAGAAGCGCGATGGCAAACGCGTCTCCGAGGGCCAATGCCACTGTCGTGCTGGAGGTTGGCACCATTCCAAGAGGCTCATACTCCTGAGGAACGCTGCAATCCAGGGCCACGTCAGCCGCTTCGGCCAAAGTGGAATTCATGTTGCCGGTGAAGGCTATCAGCGGAGTCCCGATGAACTTTAAAAAGGGGATGATTGAGATAAGTTCCGTACCGGAACCGCTGTTGGAAATTGCAATTACGACATCTGAGCTTTGGATCATGCCCAGATCGCCATGAATCCCTTCCGCGGCATGCAAAAAGATGGACGCGGTACCTGTGCTGGCCAGGGTGGCGGATATCTTGCGGGCTATGATGCCGGTCTTCCCCACTCCGGTGAGCACCACCTTGCCTTCACAGCCACTTAACAGCTCAAAGGCCGTCTCCACAGCCTGTTCATCAAGGCGGGCGGCCATCTTGAGGATGGCGTCGGCTTCAGTTTTGAGTTCCTGAACGATTCCGGCTTTGATGTTCACGAAATGTCTGATCCTCTTATCCCTTTTCCCTGATGAGTTTTACGGCTTCGTCAAAGCTCATCACTCCCAGATCGCCTTCGGTATGGCGTCTCAGAGTCAGCGCTCCGCTCTCCTCTTCCTTCTTGCCGATCACGCACATGTAGGGGATCTTCTTCATCTCCGCTTCGCGAATCTTGTAGCCGATCTTCTCATTACGGTTGTCCACCTCACAGCGGAAACCCAATAGAGCGAATTTCTCGCTGAGTTTATGAGCGTAATCGAGCTGGCCGTCGGTGATGGGAATGATCTTTATCTGTTTGGGACACAGCCACAAAGGCAGATTACCGCCGTGATATTCCAGTAGCGTGGCAAAGAAGCGCTCCACGGAACCCAGCACGGCGCGATGGATCATATAGGGACGGTGGGCAGTGTTGTCTGAGCCAATATATTGCATGTCAAAGCGTTGGGGCAGATTGAAGTCAAACTGGATGGTGGTGCACTGCCAGGCGCGACCGATGGCGTCCTTGATCTTGATGTCGATCTTGGGGCCATAAAAAGCTCCGCCACCTTCATCGACGTCATACTTGAGGTCCAGCTTGGCGAGGCTGTTCGCGAGGCTCTGAGTGGCTTTGTCCCAGTCGCCCTGCTCTCCCACGGAAGATTCAGGCTTGGTGCTGAGATAGATGAGGAATTCCTGAAAGCCGAAATGACGCAGCATGTCCAGAGAAAAGATGATCAGCTTCTCCACTTCTTCATCCAGTTGATCGGGCCGGCAAATGATGTGAGCGTCGTCCTGAGTAAAGCCGCGCACCCTCATCAGACCATGCAAGACGCCTGATCGCTCATAGCGATAGACGGTTCCAAGCTCCGCCAGACGGATAGGCAGTTCCCGATAGCTATGGTGGCCGGCATTATAGATGGAGATGTGGAAGGGGCAGTTCATCGGTTTGATATAGTATTGCTGGTCTTCCACTTCCATGGCGGAATACATGTTTTCCTTATAAAAGCCGAGGTGACCGCTGGTCTGCCACAGATTGCTGCGTCCCATGTGGGGAGTGTAGACCAGGTCATAACCGCGGCGCAGGTGTTCGTCTTTCCAATAGGCCTCGATGAGGTGACGGATCATGGCGCCGTTGGGATGCCAGAGCACCAGCCCGGCGCCCACTTCGTCGTTGATGGAAAAGAGATCGAGGTCTTTGCCCAGCTTGCGGTGATCCCGCAGGGCGGCTTGTTCCAAAAAGTCCAGATATTCGGCCAGCTCTTTGTTGGAGGGGAAAGAGATGCCATAGATGCGTTTGAGCATCTTGTTCTTTTCGTCGCCGCGCCAATAAGCGCCGGATGTCTTTAAGAGTTTGACGGCTTTGATCTTGCCGGTGCTGGAGATGTGGGGTCCGCGGCATAGATCGATGAAATCCCCCTGCTGGTAGGTGCTAATGGTATCTGTATCAGGGATCTCTGAGAGGATTTCCAATTTGTAGTCCTCTCCCATTTCAGCAAATTTCTCCATGGCTTCGGCTTTGCTGAGTTCCCTGCGCTGATAATGCAGATCGGATTTACTGAGCTCTTTCATGCGCTCTTCAATCTTGACAAGATCTTCATCCGTAAAGGGTTCGTCGCGATCAAAGTCATAATAAAAACCCTGTTCGATGGCGGGACCGATGGTGACTTTGACGCCTGGGAAAAGTTGTTTGACAGCCTGGGCCATGAGGTGAGCAGTGCTGTGCCAGTAAATCTCTTTGCCGGCGCTGGTCTTGAAGGTATGCAGTATCAGATCGGCATCCTGTTCGATAAGATGATCGAGGTCGCGGAGCTTGCCATCTACTTCAGCGCAAATTGCCGCGTCCGCCAGGCGAGGTGAAATGTCATTGGCCACCTGTAAGGCCGAAACGGGCTGCTGGTATTCCTTTTGGGAACCGTCTGGTAAAGTAATCTTTATATTCATGATATCTCCATATCTAACAATAGCTTCAGCCGTTCGTAACACTGGCTTCAGCCGGTCGTAGCGCTGACTTCAGTCGGCGCGGACCTTCAAGTCCGCAATCTTCTCTGATCCAGCTTCTGAGACCCGAAACTGAAGCATGCTTTTTTGTCAAGCCCGGCGTGTTTGGGCTGCTTGGTTTCCCGCAGATAATGCAGATTGCGCGGATTATAGCACCCAGATTGATCGGATTACACTGATTTTATAAAGAGGGTTTAGAAGCTAGAGACGGTTAAGAGGGTTTAGGAACACCGCGTTCTCGACCTTGTCAGCCTCTATCATCCTTCTCA
>JAGOIY010000039.1 GCA_017995405.1 Candidatus Cloacimonadota bacterium | reverse complement strand
TGATCATGTACTCCGCCATCCTGGAAAAATATCTGCCTGCCCGCAAAGGGCGAAACCGTGCCCTGGAAATGCTGCGCGACATCCTCTATCTGGAACCCAAAGATAAGCGCACCGACCTCAAGGCCGCTTTCCGTTATGCCGACCTGGTGCTCAAGAAGCGCAGCGTGATCTTTGTGCTCTCGGACTTTCTGGACCATAACTACAGTGAACCTCTCAGAATGCTGGCGCGCAAACATGACGTGATCGCCATGCAGGTATTGGATGAGGCGGAACTGAAGCTCCCCAGAGCAGGAGTGTTGAACTGCTATGATCCCGAAACCGGAGCAGCCCAATACGTCAACACCGCTGATCCTGTCCTGCGCGATATCTACGAGAAGCAAACCCGGGCAGCGCAACTCAAACTGACAGAGGAACTCCAGAAAGCGCGGGTAGACCATCTGCTTTTCACCGCCAAGGATGAGGTAACCGCCACTCTGCGCGATTTCTTTGAGCGCCGAAAGCGACACGCTAGGATAAGATGAGAAGCCTCTTAGCTGCCTTGATGCTGTTACTGGGAATTGCATGCCTGAGCGCGGACGCGGGGATATATCAGAGCCTCGAAAACGACGACAACCTCAGCGTGGGAGACCGCTTCCTCTTCAATATCAAGGCTGAATACTCCATCAACCGGGTGGTGGTACCAGATACCCTGAGCAATTTTAAAGTGATCGACAGCCAGCGAGTCAGCGAGGCAGGTTCGCCAGCCTGGTACCGACTCACGATTGTGCCCCTGCTGCCTGGTTATCACAGCTTTCCAGCTCTCAAAGTGGAACCGGTCCGTCCGGATAATAGCGTGGCCTACACGGATCGCTTCCGGGTGAACGTGATCCCCGTCAGAGCGGAATCGGACACTACGCTGGTGGACATCAAACCCCCTCTGGCCTATCCGATGCAGGCTCCCGGATGGCTATACCTGGTGCTGGCTGGGTTGGTCCCATTGCTGGCCCTGGCGTATTTTCTCAGCAAACCCGGCAAGGCCAAGACCGAGGCCCCTGTTCAGGCCCCTGCTCCAGCCCCACCAGTCAAACCCAGCAACTGGAAAGTCGCTCTGGAACAGCTTGACAGGCTGATGACGGAAGACCTGCTGGCCCAAGGTATGGTAGCTTTGCACCACTTTCAGCTGGCCATGATTCTGAGAAGCTTTTTGGAAAAGGAATTCCGGATCGCCGCACTGGAGATGACCACCTCCGAGCTGAGGGAAGCCATGCAGAGGGTCAACGTGCAGCGCTCTTCCGAGGTCAATTTCTTCCTCAACTTCTGTGACCGGGCCAAATTTGCCAAACATATCCCCACCCCCGAAGACAGCCACGGGATGGAACAATGGTTGAGGGATTACCTGCTGGGCTTTGAGATCCTGGCAGCCCAACGCATGCTGGACAAGCCCAGAGGACCCGCAAATGCTCCAGTTCGCTAAGCCCTGGCTGCTGATCCTGTTACTCTTCATCCCGCTGTATTGGATGATCTGGCGTCAGCGCCAGAAGCGACATCAGCTTCGAGTCCCCTTCCCCAGACTGATGGAGATCGCTCAGACCGGCAGGACCGGAAAATTCTGGAAGTATTTCTATCCCGGGCTCAGGACTTTGATCCTGCTCTGTCTGGTGCTGGCCTTGTCTCAACCCCGTTGGGGAAGAGGAGTCAGAGACGTGAGGCAGCAGGGAGTGGACATTGTATTGGCGGTGGACATCAGCGGTTCCATGCTGGCAGAGGATTTCGCGCCCCGCAATCGTCTCAGCGCCGCGGTGCAGGTGGCCATGAAGCTGGTGCGCAACCGTCCCAACGATCGCTTTTCTCTGGTGGCCTTTTCCGAATACGCCCTCACCCAGAGTCCCCTCACCTTTGATCACCGCTCCGTCTTAGACCAGCTTAACCGCCTGGAAGTCAACATGCAAGCCTCCGGCACCGCGATTGGGATGGGACTGGCCAAAGCCGTGGCCCGGCTCAGAAAATCCACCGCCAAAAGCAAGGTAGTGATCCTGATCACGGACGGCGTAAGCAACACCGGTGAGATTGATCCCATCAGCGCTGCCAATATGGCCAGGGCTTATGGAATCAGGGTCTATCCCATCGGAGTGGGAAGCAACGGACTGGTGGACTTCCCCTTTGACGATCCGCTGCTTGGCAGGGTCTATCGCAAGACATTGATCGAGCTCGACATGCAGACTCTGGACCGGATCGCCGCCTTGACCAATACCGGAAAAGCCTCGCTGGCAACGGACACAGGCCAGCTTCAGAGCATCGTGGACCAGATCGACGCCATGGAAAAGACGGAGTATCGGCTCCGGCTGCATTACCTCTGGAGCGAGAAGTTTATGCTGTTGCTCTGGATCAGCTTCGGGCTGCTGTTGATCGAATTACTCAGCCGCCTCCATTTTAAACCCATTTTACCGGAGTGAGCCATGCAGTTTTATAACTCCGGTCTTCTGCTCCTGCTGCTCCTGATTCCAGTGCTGCTCGCTCTGTTGGTCCGTTCACGCTATCGCAGCCGCAAACGCTTTGCCTCCTTTGCCGATGAGCATATTCTGGGTCATTATCTCCAGAGGATTTCTCCCTTCAACTCCACCATGAAACAGCTGTTGCTGATCGCCGCGCTGGGTTTTGTGGTGCTGGGACTGGTGCGTCCGCAATGGGACCATGAACTCAGCGACCTGGAAAGCCAGGGGCTGGACCTCATATTCTGCCTCGATATTTCACGCAGCATGGACGCATCCGATCTCGCTCCTTCCAGGCTGGAGAGGGCCAAGCTGCAAATCCACTCTCTCCTGGACCGCATGCAAGGAGACCGGGTGGGCATCATCGCTTTTGCCGGAGCGGCCACCCTGGAGTGCCCCCTCACGGATGACTATGAGAGCGTCCGAATGGTGCTCAACAGCCTCAACACCCAATCCGCCGTCAAAACCGGAACCGACCTCGGAGAGGCCTTTTCCCTGGCAGAAAAAGCCTTTGATACTGCCAGCGGGTCCAATATCCTTGTCCTCGTGTCGGATGGAGAGGACTTGGAACAACGTGGCGGCAACCGGGCTGCACGTCTGGCCGCAAGCGGAGTGAAGATCTTTGCCATCGGGGTGGGATCACCAGAGGGAGCAGTGATCCGTCATCCTCTCAGCGGAGTGGAAGCTTTCACCAAGCCGGACCTGGATTTTCTGGCCAAAGTGGCGTATGAGGGCCAGGGGCAGTTTTATAACCTGATCGAGACCGAAACCGCCACTGCCCAGATCATCACCAGCATCCGTGAAAGCTCAGAAGGAAAACGGCACGGCAACCGTGTCAACGGTCTCAAGGACCAGTATCACTTTTTCGCGTTGATGGCCATGCTGTTGCTCATCGCCGAAAGCCTCATCATTCCTCTGCGCCGGGAGAGCAGAAGCCAGTGAAGCCCAGGACCCCCAGTCCGAACAATCACGCGAAGACGCGATCCTGGATTCGCCAGGCCCTGCTGGTCCTGATAGCCCTGATCCTGATCTACTTCGCGCTGGAATTCCTCCTGAGGCGGGATGCCTTTTACAACAGCATCGCCTCCGGGCTCTACAAACTGGGCCGCACCGAACAGGCCAGCTCCCTGTGGGAAAAGCGTCTCGATCCGGATGACGCTGATCCGGTCCCGGAAGCCAACCACGGCAAAAATGCCTTCCGGCAAGGCCAATACTCCGAGGCAGACAAGCATATCTCTGAAGCCCTCAGGGACGACCCCGAAAACTCCGTGTTGAACTACGACCAGGGCAACACACAGTATCGTGAGGAAAAACTTGATAATGCCCTGGAAAGCTATAAAAAAGCCATGCTGGCAGATCCCACTGATCAGGATGCCAAAAGCAACTATGAACTGGTGCTGAACCGCAAGGGCTACAAAAAACCCAAGCTGGAAGACCATCAGGATGAGGAGAAAGAGCAGGACAAGGACCCTGTGCCGCCTTCAGATTATGAAAACACCCTGGACGCCCTGGACCAAAAGGAATCGAACGACCGGCAGGAACCTGGCAGACCTCAGGAAGAACCTATGGAGCGCTGGTGGTGAAACAGCTCTGGCTCCCCTTCTTCATCCTTTTAACTATCCTGGGCCCGCTCGACGCCCAATCCAAAGTGAGCGTCAGCAACTCCGTCAACAAACAGGTGCTCTATCAGAGTGATCTGTTGCTCTATAATCTGAGGGTTTCAGCCAGCGGAAGCGTGCAACCTGAAGAACCCCCTGCCCCCAACGTGTCTGGTCTGCGCTTTCACACTCAAACCAGCTCACGCGAATCACGTGCCAATATCGTTAACGGACGCCTCGAGACCTCCTCGTCCGTCACCTATAGCTACTATTACTATCCCACCCGCAGCGGAAAGATCACCATCCCAGCCCAATCCGTACGCGTGGGATCTTCGGTTTACAGGACCAACCCCATCACCGTAGAGGTGAAACCTGATATCTCCAGCCCTCCTTCCAGGCCCTCTCCTTCCAGGCCTCAAAGACCATCCTCTCCATCCTATGATCCTTTCGGGTCCTTTCTTCCACCACCTCCGGAAGCGGAGGGCGAATCATATATCGTCTGCCTGCCCGAAACCCAATCGGTTTATCGCAGCGAACCCGCCATCGTATCTTACTATCTTTATACCACTGAGGATGTCCGCTCTTTAAACCTCACCGAGGAGCGGGATTTTGACGGCTATGGCAAAGCGGTGTTTGAGCAGCCGGGTTCTCTGGATTTTGAACGGGTGGAATATAAAGGCAGAAGCTTTCGCCGCAGCCTCCTGAAGCGTTTGGTGCTCTATCCCCACAGCACCGGAACCCTCAAAGCTCCCGAAATGGCTGGCTCGATCAGACTGATGACCTTCATGTATCAAAACCGCAATCTGAGCTCCAGGCCTGCCTCAATTACCGTGAGGGAACTGCCTTCCGGGGCCCCGGCTGGCTTTGGTGGCGCTATCGGAAGCTTTGCTATCACAGAAAACTACTCATCCCAGAGCGTCAGATTGGGAGAAGCGATCGTTTACACCGTCCAGATTAGTGGTCAGGGCAATTTCAACCAGTTCACCGCGCCCTCCATGTCCAGCGATGCCAGAGTGCAGATATCCTCCCCCCAGGTGAGAGACCAGCTCAATGCCGGTACCAAAGGTACCCGGATCCTCCAATACACCATCATTCCGAGGGTCAAGGGAGAGATCAGGCTACCGCGCTTCAAGTTTAGCTGGCTGGATTCCAGTTCCGGCAAGTATCTCAGTTTCAACGGCAGGGAGGCAGTACTGAACGTCAAAGCTGGCACCAGCACGGTCACGACTCCGGACTTGGATAAGATGCTGGACAAGCTCAGCATGTTTTCCAGAATCGAACGGGATGTCTATCCACCATTTCGGCCCTGGCATTTACGCTGGTGGTTCTGGCTGCTGGCGGGACTGATGCTGTTGAGCCTGCCAGTTTCTGCTGTGCGGGCCAAACGCAAACAAGCCCGCTTCCGGGACCCGGTAGGATGGAAAAACCGTGAAGCCGCTGCCAGGCTGCGAGATAGTTTCAATCAGGCCAAGAGCTTAGCGGCCTCCTCATCAAAGGATTTCTATCAAGTGGCCGGGAATTGCCTGAGCGCTTATCTGGCTGAGAGGTATGACCTGACAGCTCATTTGGGGACCGGGGAACTGGCCACGGAACTGGCCTCTAAAGGTCTTTCGGATGACCTGATCTCCCAGATCCAGCAGTTTCTGACGGACATGCAAGCGGCCCTATTTGCTCCTTCCGCGAACAGCGACAATGCCATTGCGACTGATCTACAAAAACTTGAGAAGGTTGTCAGGGCACTCACAGAAGCAGGAGGAAAAGCATGAAGCGCTTACTGCTGATATCACTGATAGCCTTGTGCCTCATGGATTTATCGGCCCAGAGCGATCTCAGCAGCAGCATCCGGGACGGGGCCCAACTCAATGAGGACCAAAAAGCACTGTCCGAACTCGAGAAGCTGAAGGCAGAGGGACATAATCATCCCGACCTCTATTTCAACCTGGGGGTTTGTCACAATAAACTTGGCAGACCTGGTCTGGCCACGCTCTATTACCTCAAAACCCTTTCTCTGGACAGCGCTCACCCCGAAGCCAGGCACAATCTCAAGCTGCTCCAGGATCTAAGCCCCTCGAAGGCCAACCAGGAAAACAATCCCTTTCTGGTCCAGCTCCTCTACGATATCCTGGCCTGGTTGAATCACGCGCGGTTGGCGATAATAGTCCTCGTTTTTCTGGGTCTCACAGTCCTTTGCGCTCACTGGTTGCTGCATTATTCACCCGACGCGGAAAAAGGCCCTCCCATTCTGCTTTTGAGCATCTGCGCCCTGCTGCTGGTAATGGCTTCCACCGTTCTGATCGTGAAACAGCAGCGCTCCTCCAGAGACAACCGCGCCGTGGTAACTGTCCCCCTCGCCACTATATACAAGGACGAGGGCACTCTCAGTTCCCCGGAAAACCTGCCTGAATCCTCGATTGTCAGGATCATCTCCCAACGAAGAGACCTGTATCAAGCCCGCTTGCAAGATGGCAGCCTGGTTTGGATCAAGCGAGCCGATCTAACAAGGCTTCAGGATATCTGAGCCGCCTCCTCCCCGCATGGCATTACGGACTTATTACGGACTCATTACGGACTAAGTCCGTAATGAGTCCGTAATGCTCTTCGGGAAGCAAGGGGCTAAAAAAAAGCTTGTAAAGAAAAGCCCTCTGGAAATAATGGTACGTTAGCGAAAGATTCCCTTAGCGAAACCCAAAACCTGATACAAACCATAAACAAGGAGCACACAATGTTTAAACTCGATGATACGCACCTGGAGGCCGCTCAGGCAATCGCGGTCCGTAATCGTGTAAAGAAGAGCTGCGATAACTGCTATGACCGTGGCTGGATCGGCGTATCCGAGCAGAATCTGCTGGTACTCTGCACCCGCTGCGTCGATATGGAAAAAGCCATCGAAGAGTGGAAAACCTATGTGAACGACCACGAAGACCTTAAAGAGCATTTCGCGGAGCTCTTTGAAGAAAAGGAAGTGGAAGAGGAAGTGGGGCACGCTCTGCCGGGCAAACCAGAACACAAAAAGGACCATCCGCACGCCCAACAGAATTTCCTGCCGGGCCAGAAACGCATGGGCCGGGCCAAAAAAATCTAGGCTGATACCCAGCCAGGCCTGATCCCGCCAAAAAGGATCCTGAAACAGATCAGACGGAAACCATAGGATATATGTACAAAACAATCGACCTCAAGGAAAGCGCCCGCGCTCTGGAAGCCAGGGTGCGCGATTACTGGCACCAACACTCGCTGGCCAAAAAGAGTGAGGACTTCCGGGAAGGCAGTCCCAGATTCGTATTTTTTGAAGGACCCCCCACCGCCAATGGCAAACCCGGCATCCATCACGTGATGGCCCGCACCCTCAAGGACGCGGTCTGCAGATACAAGACCATGACTGGCTATCAGGTGAAGCGTAAAGCCGGGTGGGACACTCATGGCCTGCCCGTGGAGATCGAGGTGGAAAAGCAGCTCGGTCTGGAAGATAAACGCGCCGTGGAGGAATATGGCCTGGAGAAATTCTGCGCCCACTGCCGCGATTCCGTGTTCAGCTATGAAAAGCTGTGGCGGGAAATGACGGAACTGATGGGCTACTGGATCGATCTGGACCATCCTTACGTCACGCTCACCAACGACTACATCGAGAGCGTCTGGTGGATCCTCAACAATCTCTTTGAGCGCGACCTCATCTACAAAGCCCATCGCATCGTGCCCTACTGCCCCAGCTGTGGCACGCCGCTCTCCTCGCATGAAGTGGCGCAGGGATATAAGGACGTGGAAGACCCCTCCGTATTTGTGCGTTTCAAAGCCCGCGATGAGGACAACACCTGGTATCTGGCCTGGACTACCACGCCCTGGACCCTGATCTCAAACGTCGCCCTGGCCGTGCATCCGGATGAAACTTATGTGAAGGTGCTCTTTCAGGAACAGCAACTCATCCTGGCCAAGGCCCGTCTGGAAGTGCTGGAAGGCGATTATCAGGTCCTGGAGGAGTTTGCCGGTTCCGCGCTGGAAAGAAGGCCCTATGAGCCGCTCTTCACTTTTATCGGGGTCGATAAGCCCGCCTGGTATGTCGGCCTGGCAGATTATGTCAGCATGAGCGACGGTACCGGGATCGTGCACACAGCTCCAGCTTTTGGACAGGATGACTATGCCCTGGGGCGCAAGTACGACCTGCCCTTCATCCAGCCTGTGGACGGGGCCGGAAAATTCATCGCCGCCATCGCTCCCTGGGCCGGACTCTTTGTCAAAGACGCCGATAAAGACATCATCAGACACCTCAAAGAAAGCGGAGCCCTGTTCAGACGCGCTCAGGTGCGTCACAGCTATCCCCACTGCTGGCGCTGTGACAACCTGCTCATCTATTACGCGCGGGATAGCTGGTATATCCGCACCACCCAATTTAAAGAGCAGCTGTTGGAAAACAACCGCGCCATCAAGTGGTACCCCTCCTTCGTGGGAGAGAAGCGCTTTGGCGAATGGCTCGAGAACAACGTGGACTGGGCCCTTTCCCGGGACCGTTTTTGGGGAACACCTCTAAACATCTGGGTCTGTGAGGATTGCGGTCACAAGCACTCCATTGGATCCATCGAAGCTTTAAAACAGCAGGGACGCCTTATGGATGGCTCTCCCGTGCCGGAAGATATTGAGCTGCATAAGCCTTACATCGATGAAGTGCTGCTTGCTTGCGACAAATGTCAGGGTGTGATGCGCCGCACTCCGGAAGTGATCGACTGCTGGTTTGACAGCGGCTCCATGCCCTTCGCGCAGTGGCACTGGCCTTTTGAAAATGCCGATCGCTTTGACACCGAGCTCTTCCCCGCCGATTTCATCTCGGAAGGAATTGATCAGACTCGCGGCTGGTTTTACTCCATGCTCACCATCTCCACTCTCATCAAGGGTGTTTCAAGCTATAAAAGCTGTCTGGTCAACGATTTGATTTTGGATAAGAACGGCCAGAAGATGAGCAAATCCAAAGGCAACAGCGTCGATCCCATCCAGATTATGCACGATCAGGGAGCCGACGCGGTGCGCTGGTATCTCCTGGAAGTCAGTCCTCCCTGGGTGCCCACCCGGTTTGACGTGGAGGGAGTGCGGGAAATCAATTCCAAGTTTATCGGGACGCTCAAGAACGTGTATTCCTTTTATGCCACCTATGCCAATATCGATGGCTATAGCGCGGTGAATGAAGACCTTAGCGGAATCCCCGTGAATTGGCATCGGGAAGCCGAGATCGACCGCTGGATCATCTCACGCTTTCACAGCTTGATTGGCAAGGTGCGAGCGTGGATGGAAGTTTATGAGTTTACCAAAACTGTGCGCGCCATCCAGGATTTTGTGATCGACGAGCTTTCAAACTGGTATGTGCGTCGCAGCCGCCGTCGTTTTTGGGCTATGGAACTCACCGCGGACAAGGTGGAAGCCTACCGCACCCTCCATCAGATGCTGCTCGGTGTGGCCAAGCTGATCGCTCCCTTCGCTCCCTATCTGGCAGAGGAGATCTACCTCAATCTGGGAGCTGGCGAAAGTGTGCATCTGAGCGATTATCCTGAGGCCGATCCCAAGTTCATAGACGAAGCCCTGGAAGCAGAAATGCGCCTCGTGATCGACATCGTCCAGCTTGGCCGGGCGGCCCGCAACGCTTGTCAGATCAAGATCCGTCAGCCTCTGGGCACCATGCATGTTCCCGCCCGCGCCAAAGCTACGGTGGAGCGGATGTTCTCTCTCATCCAGGAAGAGGTGAACGTGCGCGAGATCAACTTTGTGGAAGAAGACGACGACTTTGTCCATTATGAGCTCAAGCCTGATTTCAAGGTCATGGGCCCCAAATACGGTAAACTGATGAAACCCATCGGGTCCGCGCTCCAGAAGGTGAAGGGCCATGATGTGTTGGCCTCCTTTGCCCGAGAGGAAAGCTATCCCCTCAAGGTGGAAGATCAACGCGTGGAACTGGTTTCCGAGGACGTGGTGGTGCATATCTCTCCCCGGGAGGGATACGTGTTTGAAAGCGTTCGCGATCTTTTCGTGGCCCTGGATATCACCATGACGCCTGAACTGCGGTTGGAAGGATACTCGCGCGAACTGATCAACAAAATCCAGTACACCCGCAAGGAACAGGGGTTTGAGATCATGGACCGGGTGACGGTGACCCTAAGCGGAGACGCGGAAATCCAGAAAGCTATGGAGGCCCATGGAGAGTATATCCGCTCCGAAACTCTCTGCGACCGGCTGGAGTGGCAACCTGACCTTATCCTGGGACAGGAACTGGACCTCAACGGAAAATCCGTGCGCATGCTGGTAAGCAAGGTGACACAGTGATGGCCCTGCCCGAAACGGAGGCCTGAAGGTATGAAGTATTGCATCAACTGCGGCAAAGAGCTCAGCGACAAGGCCAAGTTTTGTGCCCACTGCGGTGAGCGGCAAAGCCTTCCAGAAACCCCGGACCCGATTGCTCAGACCAAGCCCAAAAAGCCGGAGCACTCCAAAGCACAGCTCAAAGGTGGTTCTGCCTCGTTTCCCGCCGTCAATCTGAATATGCTTGATCCGGGCACCGATTTCAACGGCTATCACATCATCCGGGTGATGAATAAAGACGAAGAAGGCATCAAATACATCGCCTCCAAAGATGAGCGGCAGTATGTGCTCAAGCTCTTTTTCCATTCCCGGCTCACCAATCTGGACAAGCTCTTTGGCCTCCAGATGCGGCTCAGCCGGCTCAATCTGCTGGACGATGAGCATATCGCCAGGGTTGAGGAAGTAAACCAGACCAGTGAGCCTGCCTACATGGCGGCCCGCTTTGTGGACGGGATTTCGCTGGACAGGCTCAAAAAGCAGCACCCGGAACAGGTGACCGAGGATTTGGTGCGCGACGTGGCGGTGCAGTTGATGCAGACGGCCATCTCGATCCGCCAGCAGGGCCTCACCATCACCAAGCTCAATCTCTCCGGCCTGATGATCGACAAAGCTGGCAAGTTGGTAATCCTATCCAGCGGTATCACTTACGAGGACAACGACGAGCGGGAAGACATCTTTGTGATCGGGGTTATCCTCACTCAGCTGCTTTGCCGTCACACCCTCTACGCGTCCATTTATAGTGCCGATCGCCTCAGTGAGGTCAAATTTAGCTATCTGCAGGGTGTGAGCGTGAGCTTCAACAAAATCCTGGCGGAATGCCTGCACCGCAATATCATGCAGCGCTATGCCAAGATGGAGCAGCTGCTGGAAAACCTGCAAAAACTACCGCCTGTGGACCAGGACGAGATCTGGAACTCACCTTCCAAGCCTTATCTGGCCCCGGAAGATCGCCTCAAAAACGATCCCAAACCCAAATTCGGCATCGAGTGGGGTTTCATCGCTCTGGTAGCGGCAGTTTTGATCATCGTGGGACTTTTCCTGTTTACCAACCTCTTCAGCATTCTGTTCCGCGGTTCGGACAAGCCCTTCAAGTTTTCGGGATTTCTCCCAGCGGCTGACAGCCTCAGAACGGAAGCTCCCCAGCCCAACGACAGAGGCTCGCTGCCCGTCAGTCCTTCCCAAACTGAGTATGGAGCCCTCAAATCCAGCACCAATACAGGAGCTGAGCCAGGCTCTTCCAATGGCAGATATACACCTCTGCCAGCTACCAGTTCTGCTCAGGCCGCCGCTGTAAAAGCCAATCCGGTGAGGGCACCCATGCCGGCCAATATGGTGAGAATCGATGCCGGCAGCTTTGGTTTTGGACGGCTCAAGGAAAACCTCAATCACAACGTATCCCAAAACGGGTTCTACATCAGCCGTTATGAACTCACGCAAGGAGATTGGAACCGCTACATGACTCCAGCCGCGGTCAGCAGAGAAGGATCTGAGCTTCCGGTAGACAACGTGAGCTGGATGAACGTGATCATCTACTGCAACGGACGCAGCAAAGCGGAAGCTCTGGAACCAGCCTATATCATTGACTACAGTGGAAATACACCCAAGGTATCCTGCAATTTCTCTGCCAATGGCTGGCGCCTCCCTACCGAAGCGGAATGGGAAATGGCTGCCAAGGCCGGAGCCCTGTTTGAATACAGCGGTTCGGACAATCCGGACGACGTGGCCTGGTATCGTGACAACAGCGCGGCCCGCATCAGAGCTGGTGGTGGGAAAAAAGCCAATGGCAACGGACTCTATGACATGACCGGCAACGTGGCTGAGTGGTGCTGGGATTGGTATGACGCCAATTACACCCGCACCATCCAGAAATTCATCAATCCCACCGGTCCCGAAACCGGCACCCAAAGAGTGGTCCGGGGCGGCAGTGTCATGAACGGCGAAGGCCGCAACCTCAATATCCTCTACCGGGAAAAGGGAAATCCCAACCGCGGTGTCCAATACGTGGGATTTCGCCTCGTTCGCACCAAGTAAGCTCCACAGTCACTATTCTTTACATCATAAGGAGTGATCATGCATAAGAGCCTGATCATCACAATTTTGTGCCTGCTAATCAGCTTTTTGAGCGCCACCCCCAGAGGCACCACCCAGGCTGAGATTCCCTGTGGAACAGCCGTCTATGATAAGCTTACCGATCTGGGCCTCAATCAGTTCCGCCTTCGCCATCCCAACTATGCTCCTGCCATCCCAGGCAGGATGGACAGAGAGCAATGGGTGAGCTGCGATTCCCTTTCCCTGAACAGCATCCTGCCGGCCGGCGAACACATGGGCATCCAGTATTTTGCCGCGGGAGATGACTTTAGCTATTACCGCAGCTTTGGAAATCTGCTTCCCGCCGCTCGCAACGCCGTGGCCAAAGCCCCTGTCTGGATCAAGCCCAGGCTGGAATATACGCTCAGCTGCCTCAATCAGGATCGTCAGCTACTGTTTGCCGGTCTTATCAACTCCGCCAGCGATCCTTATGTGGACGAGATCGCGTTTGGTGTGGCCGTTTCCTCCCCTCAATACCTCAATTCCTCAATCGCCTGGCCTCAGCTTTTCACTCTCAATGCCCAGCGGATTTACAGTGCGGCCGCAGACCTGCCCTACGTGGAGGTGATCGATACCGGGTCCTCCACAACGGGAGCGGATTATTGGTCCACAACCAGCTATACCAAGAAAGACGCGGACGGCACCATTCGCAGCGTCGCTGTCCCCAAAGATATCTACTACTGGTATATAGTGTTACCCAAGCTCACCGATGAGATTCCCGCTTTCATCGATCCCAGCATCGTGGAAAACAACAGCAGCCACACCAACAACGCTACGGGTCCGGACACTGGAAAGTTCTGGCGCGCCATGCTTTACAACGAACCGGATGACGGCTATCCCGCTATGGCGGATACCCTGGTCCAGATTCAGACCCTCAGAGATCTCAGCGGCAGGGGCCCTGACGCCATCCGGGCTTTGCAGTGGTGGATAAACGCCAGCATGAGTTTCACTTCCAACAGCGAGCGTCCTCATCAACCGGCGCGCATCTATCGCAAGCACTTTGGCCGTTGCGGAGAATATGCCGATCTTACCGCTGCCGCTGCCAGAACTGCTTTGATTCCATGCACCAGCATCCTCTCCATGTCCACCGATCACACCTGGAACGAGTTTTGGGATGAAGAGTGGACCATGTGGGAACCGGTGAATGGCTACATCGACGTTCCCATGGTCTATGAGCAGGGCTGGGGCAAGGTTTTCGGCAGCGTGTTCGAGATTCGCGGCGATGGCTATCTGGCTTCCGTGACAGGCACTTACTCCAGCGGCCTGGCACAGATCAACCTGATGGTCAAAGATCAGGAAGATCGTCCCGTGGATGGTGCCAGAGTGATCCTCGCCATCCAGGAAGGCGGCATGAAGACCGATATGGTGGGTTTTACAGACAACCAAGGCTTGGTGAGCTTCCCGGTGGGAGAAAACCGCAGCTATTATGCCAGAGCGGAAACCTCCTTTGGCATCTATCCTCCCATTGCAGGTACCTATTCAGAGCTGGTCCAGAATGTGGCGGACGGGGCGGTGCACTATTTTGAGATGGAAATCCCCGGTTCCCTGCCAGTTATCACCATCAACCCCGTCGAGCCTCCCAGTGTGCCTGATCCCCTCAGACGGTTTCAAGCTCAGTATCAGGTGCCGGGCTACTACATATCTGGCCGCGTCACCTGGGACGACATCTTCAGCCTGGGAGATTATCCTGATTTCTTGCAGCCGGTAGCCCAGCCCGGAGAGCTCAATCTCCTGGTCACGGATGCCGATAACTATATCTTCTGGGATGTGATGCAGACCTGCAACGCCTATCTGGCTCAGACAGCTTCAGCAGGTTCGACGGCCACTTTCAACCTACCCACCGTGGGAGATCACTACGCCATCCTGGACAACTCCCACCGCCATGGTAACGCGCAGCAGGTCAATGGCTTCCTGCTGGGCCAACTGTGGGGCACGACCCCCAATGCCGATCCCCAGCAGACTCCCTCTCCGATCCGCTTATCGGTATACCCCAATCCCTTTGAGGACTCTGTTTTGTTTCAGTATACCCTGCCAAAGGCTTCACCCGTGGGCCTGGAAGTCTATAACCTGCGGGGCCAAAAGCTGATCACCCTGATCCCTGAGCAGGACATGACCAGTTCCGGAGTAATCAGCTGGGATGGAAGAGATTCTCAGGGAAGGCTTTGCGCCGCCGGGATATATCTACTGCGCCTCAACTCCGGTGGCGAGTCAAGTACCATCAAACTGCTCCGTTTAAAGTAAAGCCCGCTTTCAGGCAGATCTTATCGGGACCAAAGCCCATAAATGGGCTTTGGTCCCGATTTGGTCTGGCTAAGCTGAGGCGAAAGGGTCAAGAGGCGATAGAGCTATGGAATCATCCTATCCATAGATTCGCGATTGAGTCCCGCCAGTGGTGATATTTCGACCCCGTTGGAGTTCAACCGGCCAGAGTAAAGATATATATGGAAAGACCGTTGCACATAGCCGTAACACTGGCTACAGAGCTTGTGCAAAAACTGATTATCGTGGCATTATTCCTTACGAGTCCCGGCGGGACGTCAGTTTAGATAGATCCGGTGTC
>JAGOIY010000038.1 GCA_017995405.1 Candidatus Cloacimonadota bacterium | reverse complement strand
ACAGGACGGTTGGATTCATCCACTCCGTTCCAGGTGACGCGATGACTGCCGCCGGGAAGATTGGCATGCGTCAGTCTGCGCACCAGCTGGCCTTTGACGTTGTAAACGCTGAGCTTCACATTGCCAGCTTTGGCCAGGTCAAAAGCGATGGTGGTAGAGGGGTTGAAGGGATTGGGGTAGTTGTGATTGAGTTTGGTCACGAGCCCTGGGTTGTTGTTATCGTCACTGTCCACAAAGGGATAGGAGAACGCGACGAGGTCGCTGGGGGTCCCGTCGGTGTTGAGATAACGCACTGTGACGTAATATTTGTAATCACCTTCCAGCTCAAGGGTTTCGCTATAGTTGGTGGAGGTGGTTTCCTGGACAAACTCAAAGGGACCGGTATTGAAGCGTTTGTACACTTTATAAGCCATCACGGGCAGGACTGGGTCATAGGGCTCATTCCAGGTGAGGCTCATCAAGCCGCTGTCGTTATCCACGTCAAAATCGATTCCCACCGGCTTGGGCAGGTTGATCAGAGTGAACTCAGTATAGTGCGTGGGATCATTGGGACCGATCACAATATTGTGGATGGATGAGGACTGGTGATAATCCAGCGTGGCGGTTACAGAGTGAGTTCCATTGGGCAGGAAGAGCTTGAAGTTGCCTTCCTGGTCCGGATTGGTGGTATAGAAGTTTCCGGCTTTGACCATCGCTTCGGTGGGGCTGGTGGTGGAAGTTGGAATCACGACGCCGTAGAGGTAGCCGGTCTTCTGGTTCACGTTGGAGAGCTCGAAGTTATCGATAAACCAGCCAATGCCACCCGTACCTCCGTCACTGCCCATGCGGAATCTGAACATGGCCATCTGGTTTGAGTACTGGTTCAGATTGATGGTGACGGGCTGCCAGTTAGCCAGCATCCCTGAGAAGCCAGGCTGTCCTGCCAATCCTGCCAGCGAGTTGTGGCTATAACCACCGGTGGGAGTCAGAAGGTTCCAGGTGTTTCCGGCATCGGTGGAGATGCTGATGTTACCGCCGTCATAGTTGTTTTCCATGCCGTAACGATGCATGAAACTGAGCACGGACCCGGTCTGAAGAGCGTAGATGGGTGTATGGAGATTGTAGGTAACCAGATCGGGATAATTGCCGCTGAGGTTTGAGGCCCAGAGCTTGGTCCCGCTGTATGGTGTTACCTGCGAAGGTGCTCCCCAGGCCCAGCCGGTCTCGGAATCGAAGTTGCCGTTTTCAGTCTCGAAATCGCTGAAGATATTGTTCATGTTGAAGGGGACCATCATGGTGGCGCTGAGCGGAAGCCCATTGCCTGCCGTCAAGTTGAACTGGAAGCCTTTGTATTCACTCTGGGTGCTGGTGCCGCCGTTGAAGATCTCAAACACAAACTGCATGATATCGTTGGCGTCGATAGCGGGTTTGGTGATGATTGGTTCATCTATCACGATAGCCGGATCGGCATTGCTGAGTGTGGCCATGAGGTCAGAGGCGGCCACAGAGGCGTGATTTCTGACGTTCACTACCAGTTTCACGCTTTCCTGAGGTTCTATCACGCCGTTGTAATTGGTGTCCGCGTCATTGATCATAAAGCCCAGATATTCCAGCTGAGAGGCATCCACCCGCAGGCTGAACTGCCGCGACCAGCTATCTTCTCCGGAAACGATCAGGATGCTGAAATTGACCACCGTGCCGTTGGGGCAGTCAGGTGAAACGGTAAAGCGGAAGGGAGTGCGGTTGACGCCAAAGCCCTCACCTGCGATCGGGAAATAGGTGGTTTCCGCGTTGATCATGGTGATGAATTCGCTGTCGGTGCTCAGAGTAGCGGTGGGGTTGTTGGCTACCGCGTTGCCGATATTGCTGAGCTGCACGCCCAGTTCAATGAGCTCGCCTGGTTCGCAGACGCCGTTTCCGTTTGGATCGGTGATGTAGGTCTCCCCCAGCACCAGATGCGAAGCTTCGTAATAGATCGGGATGTTGGTGATATAAATGGCCCTGCCGTTGCCCAGAGGTGAAGCAGCGGTGGGATAGGTGTTTGAATAGCTGTATTCCAGGCCCACTATTCCAGAATGGTCTTCGATGCCGATAGTGGAATAGCAGCCATGATGACTGGTGCTGGAAGTAGCGTCCACATTGTTGAAGGTGTGATACTGGATCTTGATAGGTCCGTCACCCAGCGAGCCAGCATGCACGGCCGGATCATAGAGGATCACCTGGAAGGTCTCTGGAGAGGAGCCATTTACACCGTTGCGCAAGTTGTACCATTCGATCACGAAGGCGTGGTTGTTACGGTCAAACCAGGTGTAAATCCCGCTGCCGGTGTGGGTGGCCAAATCATCCCAGAAGGGAGCTATCATGGGATTGGGGCCCATCGGACCGGGTAAGCGGTAGTTGCGGAATTCGGCGCTCTCAGTGGTGCCAAAGACCAGGAAGCCATTGGAGGCCACGGTGATCTGGCTGTAGCTGATCCCGTAGAACTGGAAGGGGAAGGGAAGATTGACTACGGCCAGGGGATTGTTGCCCACCTGGTCTCCCTCATCGCCGCTGGTATAGGCGTCTGAGATATTGAGGGACGTTCCCACTCCGCCTTCGGCTGGAGCTATTCCCACCCAGTCATAGACCGGGCATTCTGGATAAGCGGTGTCTGTATCGTCATAGATCACATAGCCATAGGAATCCGGACCCAGCGGATCGTTGACAGTCACCACTCCCACTGTGAAGGTAAAAGCGAGCCACTGCTCAAAGCCTGCCGCGTTGTAAAGCTTCATCCGCATCGGGATCAGCATTCCGGGCAGGACCTGAGTCCTGGCCAGGAGCTCAAAAGTCTGCACCGAGGGTGTTACCTGGACGTTTTGGAGCATATCACCGTATTCTATGGTGTGATTGGTGACCGAGACCAGATCATTGTCACTGAAGAGGCGGGCTGTGATTCCCGTCACGCCAATCGCGCCAATGTTGCTGAGGGTTACCGTGAAGCCTGCCGTCTCGCCCGGGTCGAGAGCGTTATTGGTCCCCGCGTTGATGAGGGCATAGCTGTGATAACGGATATTGGCGTTGGTCACAGGCATAAACTCGGAAATATCATAGGTGTTGCCCATCGAGTCCGTGAGGATGATGTGCAGCCTCAGCATGCTGTTGTGAGGAGTGTTGGGTGCCACATGCAGCACGATCGGACTGGCGTTGAAACCAGTCTGGCCGGCAGGGATGGCGGCATAAGTGACGAGGGAATCACTGAAAGTCGCATAGGGACTGGTGGTGGTAATGTATCCACTGATACCGGAAATTGTGGCAGCAGAGGTGTTCTGGAGTCCAAAGAGGATTTCGAGGGTTTCGCCACCGTTGGCAAAGCCGTCGGTGTTTCCCTGGGAGGGAGCAGTGGTGTCATCGTCGATCACGATTGAACCAGGCACCAGAGTACCACTTGTGTCTACAGTGATGGGAATCTGCACGGGCTTGAAATTGTGTTTGGACACAGTCATCACGCAGTTTCCGGTACCCATACCGGAAGGCAGGATCAGGATCACGTTACCTTCCGCGTCGGTATATCCGCGGCTCAGAATGCTGGTCCCCTGAGACAGGGTGACACTGGCATCAGCCACGATTGTCATATTATTATCCCTGACGGCCACGTCCAAGAGGCTGAGCCCCAGAGGGATGGTCGTCTGGGTAGTCACGTTGAAAGTGCTGGGTATGCCGAAATAAACTTCCATTGTGGGGTCGCCCATCAGATTGAACCAGTGGGCAAAGCTGGTCACGTTGGAAGGAGAAGATACTCCAAACATCTGATGAATATACGCTTTGGCGTTCAGCAAGCCCTCACCCATGGTGCGCATTCCATAAGTCAGGAGTCCACCCCAGATACCACCATGCAACACATTGTTGAACACGGTGTGGGTGCTGGAAGTGGCCATTCCAATGGCAGTTACGGCTCCTTTGGGCTGGGCGGCGGTACCGAGCCGAATGAAAGCTTCGGTAGTACCGGGAGAGCTGGATCCAAAGTTACCGGTTCCGCAGGTGGGAATAATGGCGTGAGGCAGACGGAAAGCGTTGTTTAGAGATGATTCTGAAGGTGACCATCCGCTCATGTTGATATAACCGCGATAGGCAAAGAAGCCGATTCCCTGGTTGATGGCGGTGTTCATGGAACTGGGGGAGGGATCGGAACCGTAGAGCTCGGTGAAAGTGTAACTGGGATTGATATAAAGAGCTCTTTCTTTGATATACTTGCTGATATATACGGTAGAAATGCCAGAAGGCGACCAGTCACCCACCAGCAGCATCCTGTTCAGCCAATCGGCGGTATTGATATTGAGATCGCGCTCATAGAGATAGATTTTGGCAAAGAGCGTTTGCAGCTGAGAGAGGTTTTCGGCCGAGATGCGTCCTATGAATACGTCACCGACCTGATCTGTGCCCTCGAGGTGGGTGTAGGGATAATCTCCGGAACCGCTGCTGACCGAGAAAGTAGGGATAGTATAGGATCCCTGGGTATCTCCAACCAGGATGACATAGTCAGGGCGAAGGGCGACGTTGTTGTAGGCCGTCTGGATGTAGTTTTTGATCGTGGTGGTAGTAGTACCGGCAGAACCGGCCGCGGTGGTTGCCACGTCCACATCCGCGCCCTTCTGGCGTTTCCACAGCACAAAGTCGTTAATCGCGTTCAGGAAGTTGGGATCTGTATTGTTGCCATGGATAAGCAGGTATCGGGGAGGCGTCCTGGAAAACATCTGATAACGGTAGTCGTCAAAATTGAGGATAGACGCTTCGTAGATTTTCTCAAAAGCGAGGGAATAGTTGCTGAATTCGCCAGCCAACTCGTTCAACCCGGGTTCCTGGGTGAACGTGATCCTCAGATCGATGGTCTGGTTTACCGTTAAGGCTTGCGTCAAAGGATTGTATATGAATGGATTAACCTGGATTGTTACCAGCCTGAAATCTCTTAGGATGTAAGGCTCGCTGATCTGGACCACATTCTGGGGATAAGCAGCTCCCTGAGAGTAGTATCCGGCGTTATAGACAAAGCTCTTGGGGCTTTCCAGCTCCTGGCCCTGCTGTACCGGATAGGCCAGGAAGGAGTTGATCAGCTCGGGCTCAACGCCCATTAACGAGGCTTGGGTAGAGCCTTGTCTGGGGATGGCCAGGCTGATGGAGACAGTGGGCAATTCCGGAAGTCCACTCTCAAGAGTTGTTCCGGCGTCTGGCATGATGATCCGGTCAAATACCTGATCGCCCACATTCACCGTTTCCAGCTCAAAATCTGGAAGCGAGAATCGGATGTCCATGTGGTTATCGCTCTGAGCGGTGATCGAGAAAGCCTGTTTGTAACTGACAGGCGTGCCCTCAGGACTCGCGGCCAGACACAGGCTGATCCATAAGCCGACCACAAGTAGCAGCACGGTTTTTTTCATTCTTAGTACCTCTGTTTGCAGGGTTTTGTATATATTGTAAGGCAGATGCAATATCTGTTCCTAAATTACAGATTATAATACAGCATTAGCTCGTGGGGGTGAACGCGGTTCGAGACGGCGTCATGCTCGACACGCTTCATGGCGATGTGGGATTCGATCAGCTCTTCGTTAAACACATTTCCCGCAAGGAGGTAGTCATGGTCTTTTTCCAGGCAGAGCATGGCTTCCCGCAGATCGGCTGGAATGGAGAGCAGTTTGGCTTTTTTCTTTTCCGGCCAGGCGTAGACGTTGTCATCGAAAGGCCCGAGGTTGTATTTGGCGGGGTCGATCTTGTTTTTTATGCCATCCAGTCCGGCCATCAGGATAGCGCTCATAGCGAAATAGGGATTGCAGGTGCCGTCACCGGTGCGGAATTCAAAGCGTTTGCTTTCCGGGGTGTTGGCATAACGGGGAATGCGGATGGCGGCACTGCGGTTGGCCAGTCCGTAGAACAGCTTGACAGGGGCTTCGAATCCTGGCAGCAGACGCTTGTAGCTGTTGGTGCTGGGATTGGTGAAAGCCACCAGGGAACGGCCGTGTTTCAGCACTCCTCCGATAAACCAGATGGCCTCGTTGGAGAGATCGGCATAGCCGCCTTTCTTATAGAATACGTTTTTGCCCTTCTTGTGGAGCATAATGTGGAAGTGCATGCCGTTTCCGGCCTGATTGTAAACGGGTTTGGGCATGAAAGTTGCCGAGAGACCGTTTTCCAGGGCCACTCTGCGGATGATATCTTTCATCACCATGGTGTCGTCACAGATTTTGGGGAAGGCCAGCAGTTCGGTCTCGATTTCCTGCTGAGAGGAGAGCCCTACCTCGTGATGATGATATCTCACCTTGATGTCCTGGGCTTCGATGGCCTCCACGATTTCCTGGCGGATCTCGTAATAGCGGTCAAAAGGGGTGTCGGCGTGATAGCCCTTCACATCCTGACGTGCCACTCCGTCCAGATCGTCAAAGTCGTCCGGCAGGCAATCCTTGCTCTCACAGGAGGTCACGGTGTATCCGCTGGAGTAAGAATCGCTGTTATATTCAACAGAATCAAAGAGATGAAATTCCAGCTCCGGAATCCAGGTGCTGCTGTCGGCGATTCCGGTGGAGAGCAGATAATCGTGAGCGCGCTGGGCCACGCTGCGGGGGTCTTTCTTTACTCCGACGCGGCTTTCAGCGTCACAGATGGAGCAGATCATTCTGAGGGTGGGCGTCTCATAAAAGGGGTCCAGGTGAGCGGTATCCGTATCCGGCATCAGCACCATGTCTCCGGATTCCACCGATCTCATTCCCGGGATGGAAGATCCGTCGAAGGGAATGCCGCTTACCAGCACCTTTTCCAAGCGGCGGGCTGGGAAAGTGATGTGATACCAGCGTCCGTCCAAACCACAGTATTTGAGGTCAACTGCCTGCACTTCATGCTGTTCGATCATTTGCTTGAGTTTTTGGATGTCCATGATTTCCTCTTTATGTATTTTTTGTGTATTTATCAGAATAGCAGAGCCTTGCGGTTGCCTAAGTTCCCATGCCCAGAAGAGCCATCAAACCCTGCACCGGTGGCATTACCAGCTTGCCAAAGATATTCAGGCCCAGAAGGTTGGAGACCATGATGATGGCAAACAGCGCGATCATGCCAGTGCGTTCCTGCGCGGTCCAGCGCATATAGGCTTCATCGGTGAGGGCCATGCCCAACACCTTGGAGCCATCCAGCGGTGGAATTGGGATCAGATTGAAAAATGCCAGCAGAAAGTTGAAGAACACGATGAAATAGCAGACCTGCTGGATCAAAGAAAAGCCCGTGGCCAGGTGAAAGAGGACCGCGAAAAATAACCCAATCAGGATGTTGGTAACCGGGCCTGCCAGAGCGGACAAGCCCATATCCCGCTTGTAGTTGCGAAAGTTGTATGGATTGATGGGGACGGGCTTGGCATAGCCCCAGATAAAACCGGCACTAAAATAGAGCAGGAGAGGCAGGATGACGGTGCCAAACCAGTCTATGTGCTTGAGTGGATTGAGGCTGAGCCGTCCTCTGCGGCTGGCGGTGTCGTCTCCCAGCCAGCGGGCTACCACGGCATGACTGATCTCATGCAGGATGATGCAGTAAAAGATCACTCCGATGATGATGGCGGTCACCGCTCCCTTGATGAGCTTAAGCTGAAATTCGTATCCCATCAGGACTTTACCAGCTTCACAAAGCGGCGCTTTCCGGCTTTGAGGATAGCTTCGTCAGATATCTCAATCTCGGCGTCCCAGGCGTTGATTTTGTTGCCGTCAACGCTTACTCCGCCGCCCTGGATCAGACGTTTTGCCTCCCCGCTGGAAGCGCATAGACCGCAGTCCACCAAGATCTTGCTCACTTTATGGGGGCCAGCCGGGAGGACATACTCCTGCAGGTCTTCCGGGACCTCTTTCTGGGAAAACTGCTTCTCAAAGCCTTCCTGAGCTTGCAAGGCAGCCTCTTCGCCATGGTAAAATCCCACTATCTCTCTGGCCAGGCGCTTTTTAAGCAGCATGGGGTTGACACCGTCTTCCAGCTCGCGCTTGATGGCTTCCAAAGCGTCGGTATCCGAGTAGGCGGCATACTTGAAATAGTTGATCAGCAAGCTGTCCGGAATCGACATCACTTTGCCATATTTCTCGGCAGGTGGATCGAAGACGGCGATGTAATTGTTCAGAGATTTGCCCATCTTGTTGACCCCGTCGGTGCCGGTCAGAATCGGCGACAGCACCGCCACCTGTTGTTCCTGCCCGAAGTGGCGCTGCATATCTCTGCCGCAGAGGATGTTAAACTTCTGTTCGGTAGCTCCCAGCTCCACGTCGCTGTTGATGGCTACCGAGTCATATCCCTGCAGAACGGGGTACATCAGCTCATGCATACCCAGCGAGAGGCCGCTTTCGTAGCGGTTGCGGAAGGTGTCGTGGGCCATAAACTGCGCCAGGGTGAACTTGCCCAGCAGCTTGAGGACGTCGGTCATTCCCATGGGGCCAAACCATTCGCTCTGATAGCGGACTTCGGTAAGCTCGGGCTTGAGAACCGTATAGAGCTGCTCCATATATTTCTCGCTGTTGTAGAGAATCTGCTCATGAGTGAGAGGAGGACGGGATTCGTCGCGCCCGGTGGGATCACCTATCTGGGCGGTAAAATCGCCGATGATAATCACCCCGATATGCCCGAGGTCCTGAAAATCTCTCATCTTGCGGATCGGTACCAGATGACCGATATGCACGTCATAGCCGGTGGGATCGATGCCAAATTTGATCCGCAGCGGCGTGCCAGTCTTTTGGCTTTTATCCAGTTTGGCGACCAAGTCTTCCAATGGGACGATTTCGTCCACGGCCCTTTGGATCACCTTTAGTTCTTTTTCAAAACGCATTTCTTTATCCTGATTTTTATCTGAAGTTACAAGAAAAAACAGCAAATCCTGGCACCCTGCTTTTGTCAAGCTAATCTCATGCCTGTGGGTCCTTCTTAGCTCTTCGGCGCGGTCGCGGTGGATGTTAGAGGCCGGAATTGTTGAAGTGATAGAAATGATGGATTCGGCAGGCTTGCATCAGGATTATCGTGCTCAAGTGAGCCGTGAGGCTTGGGAACACGACCAGATCAACGCTGCCGCCAGATCCGCGGAAAATCTCTGGACAAGTTTTCCAGCGCGGCGAATTTGGGTTTCAGGAGGTAAGTTATGACTTACAAAGTGATTTTAGTCAAGATCGACCACCGCAGCACCGAAGCTGCCAGAGTCCAGCAAATCCTCACGGAGTACGGCTGCAACATCAAAGTGCGCCTGGGATTACACGAAGTTTCCAAAGAATTCTGTGCTAACGACGGTTTAGTGATCCTGGAAGTGGAAGGCAGCCAGGAAGAGCTGAAGCAGATCATCGACAGCCTTAACCAAGTGAATTACGTCCAGGCTCAGCTTATCGAAATGTAGCTATTTCCAGCGGTATTTCCCCAAGCTGCCCCGCAGGGAATAATACACAAACTGCCCCGGAAACCACAGCAGTTGAACGGGATACAGGGCCCCGAGCCAAGGCAGGCCAGTCCTGAAAAAGTGGATGAAACCAAGGCTTAGCTCGGTGCCCGTTTTTATCATGAACATCAACGGAAGCCAAGGATTGCTTGATCCAAGTGCCAGTGCCGCAATGGATAGATAAAATAGTATAAAGTAAAGAAACACAAATACACCCATAAGCTGAAGCCAGAGAGGGAAATAACGGAATTTGGAAGCTCTCCGGACGTTGGTGTGATGACGCTTGGACAGATCATGGCCTTCATAGGAAACCACTCTCTGGGCGGGGCTTGGGTTGTAAACGGCGCGCCGCAACCGGGGCATCATCTTCATCAGCAGCAGGTCGTCGTCTCCCGAGGCCAGATGTCCGATCCCCTCAAATCCCTTTGATGCCAGGAACGCGCTCTTGCGGTAGGCCATGTTGCAAGCGCTGCTGGTGATGGGATGGCGGGCCCGCATGCCCAACGCGGCCAGACTGTAGTAGATTCCCCGCTCAAAGTTTTTTAACCGGAAATATCCATCTTGCTTGTCCCGTTTGATCAGAGAATAGCCCAGCACGTAATCCACATCGTTTTCAAAGGCCTGAGAGAAGGCACGTAACCAGGTGGAGGGTACTTCGCAGTCGGCATCCGTGAAGGCCAGCAGTTCGTGTTTGGCGGCTCGTATTCCCTGCAGCAGAGCGGCTTTCTTGCCGATGATGCCCTCTTCTTCCTCCTGCCAGTCTATCACTTTGAGATTCAAGCGGTTCTGCCACTGCCTGAGGATGTCCACGCTGGCATCGGTGGAATGATCGCTGACGATGATAAGCTCATAAGCTTCAGGAGGATAATCGAGCTTCGCCAACGAACTTAGCAGGACAGGCAGGTTGTGTTCTTCGTTTCTGGCTGCCACGATCACGCTGATGCCCTGTGCCGTCGTGATTTTTCCCTTGCGGCAGAGCAGCACAGCCAAAGCCGCCAGAATGGGGATCAGGACGTAGAGGGGGGTCAGGACGCAAAACGCGGTTTGGACCAAGCTCAGTATCCCGCTCCCAATTTAGAATCGGTGACCTCTATGTATCTGGCCAGAAGCGGATCTTTTTCCTTGACCTCGTTGATGTTGCGCCGTTTGATCTCGATTTTGGGAGCTTCTGCGCTCTTGATCTGGGTGACTTTCAGGTGGATGGGATGACCAAAGAGGTCTGAAAGCTGGCGTTCTATCTCTTCTTTCTTAGATATCAAGGCGTTGTAGTGCGAAGCGCTGCTTACCCTCAAAGAGAGGATATCTCCCTCAGCCCGGTCGATTTGAGCGGCGGTAAAGGCAAGGGAAGTGATATTGCTGATGCGTTTGATCCTGATATCGATCTTCTCACGGTGCGCCTGCACACTGTCCAGATCAAAGCTGAGCTTTTCCATCGGCGCTTCGTGATGCGTCACAGGGGTGGAGCCTGGGTTGTATTGCGGGGCGGGTTTGGCGTCCCGCGGTGCCGGTGTTGTGGCTGGAGCGGGATCTGCCGCTCCCGAAGTAGGTCTGGCAGCCGGCAGGAGGTTTCCACTCCGAACCAGCTTGATCAGCTCGGAAATCTCGTTCATCTCCTGCATGCGGCTCAGCTTGAGCATTAGAACCTCCAGCACGAGCTGGGGATTGGAACTGCCTTTTAGATCCGTCCTGGTCTGCATCAGGGTGCTGATCAGATAGAGCAGCTCCGTAGGCGTAAATTCATCCGCTACGGCATCAAAGAGGGGATATTCATCGGCAACGATGTCCTGGGGCGTCACACCAGTTTTGCGCAGCAGCGTTACTCTGATAAACTCAGTCATGTTGATCAGCAGTTCCTGCGGGTCCATGCCGTCTTCCAGCACCTGATGCAGAGACGCGATCAGATTGGCAGAGTCGCGCCGTTTGACCATACTGAAGATGTTGGAAAACACCTGATTGGGGATCATTCCAAAAATCTCGCGCACTTTCTCCCCGCTGACGTCGTTGAGGCAATAGGAGAGCACCTGGTCCATCAGCGAAAGCGCGTCCCGCATCCCGCCATCGGCTTTTCGGGCGATCATATAGAGGGATTCGTCGTCGATCTGAATGTTTTCGCTGGCCGTGATCTCTCTGAGGCGTCTTACGATAGCCTCCACCGGGATGCGCTTGAAATCATAACGCTGGCAGCGTGAGACGATGGTGGCCAGCACCTTTTGCGCTTCGGTGGTGGCGAAGATGAAAAGCACGTTTTCCGGAGGCTCTTCAAGGGTCTTGAGCAGCGCGTTGAAGGCATTCTTGGAGAGCATGTGCACTTCATCTATGATGTATATCTTGTATTGCGACTGGCTGGGAGCGTACATCAGCTCCTTCTGGAGTTCCCTGATATCGTCCACGCCGGTGTTGGAAGCGCCGTCGATCTCTATCACGTCAGACGAGGTGCCGGCCGTGATCTCCAGACAGTTGTGACATTTGTTGCAGGGATGAGCGCTGGGCCCCTCCTCGCAGTTAAGGCTCTTTGCCAGAATCCTGGCCATTGAGGTCTTCCCCACTCCACGCGGTCCTGTAAACAGGAAGGCGTGCGCGATCCGCTTGCTCTCGATCGCGTTTTGAAGAATCTCCGTCACGTGATCCTGGGCGTAGACCTCAGAGAAGGTTTGAGGCCGGTATTTTCTGGCTAATACGATGTAACTCATCTTACCTCCAACCCCAATCTTTTGGGCCTTGTTTTTTTAGCAAGCATTTTCTGCTGGACAAGAATGGCGCGTCTTATAATTGAGAATTGGTGAGCGCCTGCAGCCGATAAACCTAATATGCCGGCTTTAGCATGCACGGCACCACTCATGAAGCTTAACTTGTAACCAATATACACATAGATTCACGGGAGGAATCAATGAAACTGGAAGGAAAAGTGGTGATCGCCCAGGGTGGCGGTCCTACCGCGGTGATCAATCAATCCCTGGTGGGCGCGGCCCTGGAAGCCCGCAAGTTCAGCCAGGTGACCCGAGTTTACGGCGCCCTCTACGGCGTCCAGGGCATTGTCAATGAAAACTTTGTGGATCTCACTCAGGAGACCACCCACAACCTCGAGCAAGTGGCCAACACCCCCTCTTCGGCACTGCTCTCCACTCGCGACAAACCGGATGAAGCCTATTGCAAAGATATCTTCAAGGTGCTCAAAGCCCACGACGTCCGCTATTTCTTTTATATTGGCGGCAACGACTCTTCCGATACCGTCCGCATCGTCAATGAACAAGCCCGCCAGGCGGATTACGAATTTCGCGCCATTCACATCCCCAAGACCATCGACAACGATCTGGTGCTCAACGACCACACTCCCGGCTACGGATCCGCCGCCCGTTTTGTGGCCTCCGCCTTTGGAGGTGTAAATCTGGACAACCGCGCCCTTCCGGGTGTCTATATCGGCGTCGTGATGGGCCGTCACGCCGGATTTCTCACCGCCGCCAGCGCTCTGGCCCAAAAGTATCCTGATGACGGCCCCCATCTCATCTACCTGCCGGAGCGTCCCTTCCACCGGGATAAGTTTCTGAAGGATGTCCACCGGGTTTACAATCAATTCGGACGCTGCGTGGTTGCCGTTTCCGAGGGGATTGTGGATGAAAAAGGCGTCCCCATGATGACCAAGCTCACCAACTCCAGCGAGACCGACGCCCATGGCAATGTCCAGCTTTCCGGCACCGGTATGCTCGGCGATCTGCTCAGCGATCTGGTGAAGACCAAGCTCCATATCAAACGGGTGCGCAGCGACACCTTCGGCTATCTGCAGCGATCATTTTTGGGCTGCGTTTCGGATGTGGACCAACGGGAAGCCCGCGAGGTAGGCGAACGCGCCGCCCATTATGCCATCTGGTACAATCTGGACGGCTCGATATCCATCCAGCGCACCGGTTTCTACTCCGTAAACTACCAGCTGGAAGACCTGGCCAACATCGCCCGCAAGACCCGTCACATGCCTGATGAATACATCAATCCGGAAGGGAACGGCGTCACGGATGAATTCAGATACTATCTGCGCCCCCTCCTGGGTTCCGGTTTTCCGATGGCCCACCGCCTCAGAGCTCCCAGGGTCGGCAAACTTCTGGATGGAAATGCTTGACATTTTCTCTGCTTTATAAAACGTGGCTAATAAATAACAAAAATACACATGGAGGATTACCATGACCTTTCAAGAATTCATGGCCAAAGTAGCCGCCAGAAACCCAGGTGAACCGGAGTTTCTGCAAGCCGTCAAGGAAGTTGTCGAGACCATTTGGGATGCCTATGAGAGCAATCCCCGCTTTGTGAAAGCCAATATTCTCGAGCGTATCGTGGAACCAGAGCGCGTCATCATGTTTCGCGTCCCCTGGATGGACGACAAAGGCGAAGTGCATGTGAACCGCGGATTCCGCGTCCAGTTCAACAGCGCTATCGGCCCCTACAAGGGCGGCCTGCGTTTCCACCCCAGCGTCAACCTTTCCATTTTGAAGTTCCTCGGCTTTGAGCAGATCTTCAAAAACAGCCTCACCACCCTCCCTATGGGCGGCGGTAAAGGCGGTAGCGATTTTGACGCCAAGGGCAAATCCGACGCTGAGATCATGCGTTTTTGCCAGAGCTTTATGGCTGAACTCTTCCGCCATGTGGGTCCTGACACGGACGTTCCCGCCGGCGATATCGGTGTGGGCGGACGCGAGATCGGCTATCTCTTCGGCTACTACAAAAAACTGGCCAACGAATTCACCGGCGTTCTCACCGGTAAAGGCCGCACCTGGGGCGGCAGCCTCATCCGTCCGGAAGCCACTGGCTTTGGCGTGGTTTATTATGCCGAGGAAATGCTCAAGACCCAGGGCAAGACCTTTGAAGGCATGAAAGTAGCCCTCTCCGGCTTCGGCAACGTTGCCTGGGGTGCAGCTCAAAAGATCAATGAACTGGGCGGCAAGGTCGTCACCCTCTCCGGTCCCGATGGATACATCTATGATGAGGACGGCGTCTCCGGAGACAAGATCGACTATATGCTCGAGCTTCGCGCTTCCAACAACGACCGCGTTATCGACTATGCGGACGTCTATCCCAACGCCAAATTCTTCCCCGGAAAACGCCCCTGGGAAGTTCCCGTTGACGTTGCCATCCCCTGCGCCACTCAAAACGAGCTGGACGCCGAAGATGCCAGGACTCTCGTGAAAAACAGCTGCTTCTGCGTGGTTGAAGGCGCCAACATGCCCAGCACTCCGGAAGCCGTTGAGATTTTCCAGAGCGCCAAGATCCTCTTCGCTCCCGGAAAAGCCGCCAATGCCGGCGGAGTCGCTACCAGCGGTCTGGAAATGACCCAAAACAGCATGCGCCTCAACTGGAACCGCGAAGAAGTGGACGAACGCCTTCACAGCATCATGAAAAACATCCACGAAGCCTGCCGCGAACACGGCACCCAAGCCGACGGATATGTCAACTACGTCAAGGGCGCCAACATTGCCGGCTTCCTGAAAGTAGCCAACGCCATGTGCGATCAGGGCCTCATTTAAGAGCATACCCTGCACCATATATCAGACCCCGGAGCGATCCGGGGTTTTCTTTTGGGGGAGTGAAACAAGGGGGCCAGGTGATTGACAGAGGGCGGAATTGATGAATTGATGGCAACTGATGAGAGGTTTTAAGGTTTTAGGGTTTTACTGCAGAGATACAGAGGTTTCTTTTTTCACTACAGAGCTACGGAGGGAACGGAGAGAGGCACGGAGGAAGGTTTTGGGG
>JAGOIY010000171.1 GCA_017995405.1 Candidatus Cloacimonadota bacterium | reverse complement strand
GGCAGCCAGGACTACGCTCATGATCTGATCAAGATAAAACTGAGCAGAGAGGCTGTGGAAATGGCAGATCTTCCTGATCTCCCATACGCAAGCAATCCGGTTTTCGGAGAGCAGGAACTGGATAAAATCCTTGCTCTGACAGGTGGAATAGCGGTGATCAGGGCTCACATCCGTCCCAAAGACAGGATCTGGGAAGCTGCCACCGGATTCGATCGCTGGTTTCTGATCCGCCTGAACGGCAAAACCACAGTGGAAGTGGCACATGCCGCTTTCCAGCAAAGCCCCCTGGTGGAATTTGCCCAGCCAGAATATCTGGCCTATCTGAGCGATATGCCAAATGATCCCCTGAACTCACTCAACTGGGGCCATCAAAACACAGCTCAGCTTCCCGCCTGGTCACCACCAGGATTCAGTGGTGGAAGCCACTCCGGGACTCCAGTAGGCCTGGTGGGTTTTGACAGTAACATCATCCCGGCATGGGATCAAGCACAGGGCTACGGCTCGCAAGACATCGTGATCGCGGTCATAGACAGCGGTGTGGATATCAACCATCCCGATCTGGATCTGGTAACGGGCTACGATTATGGCGACAACGATCCCGATCCCACCGACACAAACGGACATGGAACTGCCGTTTCAGGTATAGTCGCCGCAATCGCCGATAACGGAATTGGCGCAGCCGGAGTGGCTGGCAATACCAAAGTGATGCCCCTTAAGGTGCTAAATAGCGCCAATGCCTTGCTCTTCACCAATATAGCAAACGCCGTTATCCATGCCGCCGACAACGACGCTGACCTGATCAACCTTAGCCTGGGCGGGGCTGGATCAGAAGGCGCTAATCCATCCATGGATGCCGCTTTGGAATATGCCTATTCAAACGCCGGAATCCCGATTTTTGCCTCAACCGGCAACAACAATCAATCCACCATTCTCTACCCCTCCAATCACAACAAAGTGATCTCAGTGGGTGCCGCGACCCCAACCGGGGGCAGAAAAACCACCATTACTGAGGATGGCGAATACTGGTGGGGATCGAACTATGGATCGACGGTCCAGGACTCTCCTACCGCGATCGACATCATGAGCCCCACCATCCTGCCGACCACCGATATCCTGGGCGCGGGAGGATACAGCAACTCAGACTATTACAGCTGGTTCAACGGCACTTCCTGCGCCTCTCCTTATGTGGCTGGAGTGGCGGCGCTGCTGTTATCCAGAGACCCTTCTCTAAGCCCCGCAGAAGTGCGTGAAGCCCTGGTCAACAGCGCCACGGACATGATGCCCGAAGGTGGTACCGGCTGGGACCGCTTCACCGGATACGGTTTAGTAAATGCCAATGCCGCTTTGAATTATATTGCCGATCCAGCCCAGATCACCTGGGCCCCCACTTCCATCGAGACCACGCTGGCGGCTGGGCAGACTGCCTCGATACCAATTCAGATCGGAAATGCTGGAGAAACCCTGCTGGAGTTTTCGCTCAGCCGCACTCCAATTGTGGAAACGGCCTTCTCAGAAGGATTTGAAAACAACGGTTATGAAAGCCAGGGCTGGAGCAGCGTGATCAACTCCGGCAATCAACATTGGCTGTGGGGAAGCGGAGGAGCTTACGGCTCGAATCCTTCCTCGGCCTATGAAGGCAGCATTAATGCTAGATTCTTCAACGCGGGGTCTTCAGTAGTATCGGCCTCATTGATCAGCCCTCCGCTGGACCTGTCGGGAGTAGCTTCCGCCACCCTAAGCTTCTATCACACACAGGCTTACAGGTTTGGGCAGGACAGACTTACAGTGGCTTACAGAAACTCGGCCTCAGGGCCCTGGACCACCTTGGCCTTCTATACCGGCAACATCGAGGCCTGGACTCAGCGAACTATCGAACTCCCCAATCTCAGTTCCGAATACTTCCTGGCTTTTTCAGGTTTTTGCCCTTCCAGCGCGGGCTGGGGTGTCACGCTGGACGCCGTATCTATATCCGTGGTAAGCGGTTATGAGGCACCCTGGATCAGCATAGCCGCAGGAACCTCTCAGATCGGTGAGATCAGTTCTGGCAATAGCCTGGATCTGAGCGTGGAGCTGGACGCCAGTGATCTGGAGGAAGGGACCTACACCAGCAATCTGCTGCTCAGCAGCAATTCCTCCCCCAATCCTTTGGTGCAGATTCCTGTGACTTTAACGGTTGGCGCCAATGCCGCGCTGGGTTCCCCGCAGGTGTCCATATCACAAAGCTCTGGAGTTATTTTATTGCAGTGGCCCGCTGTTCCTAATGCTGCCCGTTATCTGGTCTACCGTGCCGACCAAGCCTTGGGAGATTATGACTTGATTGCTGAGACGGCTGGATTGCAACATCAAATCAGTGCAGGTCCAGACATGGGTTTTTTCCGGGTGACAGCCTCAAACCCCTAAAACCCTGCAGGCCCAATCCTCCCACATAAACCGGCTTGATATCGTTCTTTGCCATCCCGGGATCCTCTTTGGGTCCCGGGTTTCTGACTCTGGCTTATCTCAGGATTCCAGTTATATTGGCTCTATAACGCAAGGAGCCAGATATGCCTGAAAAACCCTCTTCCATTCTCATTAAAAAAGCCTCCGGTCACACTGAACCATTTGACACAAGCAAACTTAGGGCCTCGCTCAAGAACGCCGGGGCCCGGGCAGAGGCCATCGATGCAGTAGTTGCCGAGATCGAAAGCTGGGTCTATGACGGGGTCAGCACTTCCCAGATTTACTCCCGCGCCTTCAAGATCTACAGGCAGCTAAGCACATCAGGGGCTTTGCTTTACCGGCTCAAACAGGCCATCCTCGAGATGGGCCCCTCCGGATATCCCTTTGAACACTTTGTAGGAGAGCTATTTAAGCGCCAGGGCTATCAAGTGGAGGTGGGGATCGTGATGGAAGGCGCTTCCGTGCACCACGAAATGGACGTCGTGGCCTCCAAGGACCGGAAACTCATCTTGGGAGAGTGCAAGTATTCCCATAAACAAGGCTTTAGCGTGAGCGTCCAGGTACCGCTATACGTCCATTCCCGCGTCAACGACATTGTGGATAAGCTGCTCCAACAACAGCAGTATAAGGGTTTCACATTTATCCCCTGGATCTTCACCAATGGGCGTTTCACTTCAGATTCCACCCAGTACAGCCACTGCAAAGGCATCAATCTGATGAGCTGGGACCACCCCAGAGGCCAGGCCCTGAAAGACCTGATAGAAAAGGAAAGGATGTTCCCAATCACGATCCTCAGCAACCTCACCAAAAG
>JAGOIY010000037.1 GCA_017995405.1 Candidatus Cloacimonadota bacterium | reverse complement strand
AGGAAGATAGAGCGGAAAGTGAATCGCTTTGCCGATCGAAGTGAGAATCAGCCAGGCCAGTAGGATGCCCAACAGCGCTCCGCCCAGGGCCAAAGCCACCGCTTCGTAGAGGAAATAGAAAAAGATACTGCTGTCCGTGGCGCCGATGCTTTTGCGCACTCCGATCTCGGTCATGCGTTCCTGGATAGAGATCAGGAGGGTGGAAAAGAGGCCTATACCTCCCACCAGCAATGAGATGGACGCGATGGCCGAGAGGGTGATGTTCCATTTGCGCATTTGGTCGTCGATTTCTTTATTGATAGTGAGCAGCATGTCTCCGATATCCATAAAGCTGAAATTGGGATACATGTTATGCCTGGAAAGCAGGAGCTGACGGGCGGTCCTCTTCATGGTGGCGAACCCGGCTTCGGAGTGGGCCTGCAGATAGATCATGTGCACTCCCCCGGCGGTACCAAAATAAGTGGCGCCGTACTTGAGGGGCACATACACGGCCTCGAGGTCCATCTTGCGCTCGTAGTTGTTGAAATTCATCCCGTTTCCGCTGGAGAGCTTATCTTTATCCAGCACTCCCACGATGCGATAGCGAAATTGGCCCAGCGCGAGCTCCTGGCCAACGGGGTTTTTGTCGCCAAACCTATCCTGGGCAAAGTAATAGCCCAATACGGCCACCGGCAGCAGCAGTTCGTTTTCCCGGTCTGTAAAGTAACGTCCCTTGAGAATGGGATAGCTCTTGTTGCCAAAGAACTCCGGATTGGTGGCCCGGACGCGCACAAACTTGTCTTTGCCCTTCACTTTGTGAAGACTATTGCTTTCGATCATGCCATAGATGCTGCGGTGGGGAATGCCGTCCCGCAGGGCTACAAAGTCATCATAGCTGATGGTCTTGACGTTTTGGGCCGTGCGCCTGATAGCCCGTCTCATGGTGCGGGGCCCGATAATCCTTTCTCCCCCCTCGGCGGTGATGATCACGGAGTAATTCCATCCCATGCCTTCCATGTTGTCCTTGATCAGCTTTTTGAGGGCATAGACGCTGGAAAACATCGTCACGACGGCCAGGACGCCGATCACGATGCCGGTGAGGGTGAGCAGAGAACGCAGCTTGTGGCTGAAAATGCTCTGCAGCGCGCTGCGGATTCCGTCCCCGGCGGTCATCTTTCTATTCCACTATGGTCTTGCACTTGGGGCAGAGCTTGTGGTTGCCCCGCGCCTTGGAATATTTCTCAAACATATAGGGGTTGCCGCAGTTGGGGCACTGAACGGCCACGGGTTTGTCGTTGCTGATCCATTTGCAATCCGGATAGCGGTTGCAGGAATAGAAGAGCTTGCCTTGTTTGCTGCGGCGCTGGGTTACTTCTCCGGTGCCGCATTCGGGGCATTTGATCCCGGTGGTCTTGGGCCGGGCAAATTTGCACTTGGGGTAGTTGGAGCAGGCGATAAAAGCTCCAAAGCGTCCTTCCCGCTCCATCAGAGGTGAACCACACTGGGGACAGGTTTCGTCCAGCTGGGTGGGCACGATGATCTGGATATTACCTTCCGCGTCGCGTTTGAAGCTCTTGCTGTTTTTGCAAGCCGGAAAGCGGTCGCAGGCCAGGAATTCCCCGCCTTTGGACCTCTTGATCAGCATCTTGCCTTCTTTACACACGTCACAGAGCAGGCCGCTGTCCTGCACGAAGGAGCTCTTTTCCTTTTTGACGTCCACAGCGCCGATCAGTTCACGCAGGCTGTCGTAATAGCCCTGCACCAATTCCGGCCACTGGACTTTGCCATATTCCACCTCATCCAGCTTCTCTTCCATGGCTGCGGTGAATTTGACGTTGAAGATGGAATCAAACTTATCCACCAGGAAGCGGTTGACGTCGTTGCCGAGGTCGGTGGGCGCAAAGATCTTTTTCTCCAGTTTCACGTAATCGCGTTGACGGATGGTGCTGATGATAGCGGCATAGGTGGAGGGGCGTCCGATGCCGCGGGCCTCAAGTTCTTTGATCAGAGAGGCTTCCGTGAAGCGGGGCGGGGGAGTGGTAAAATGCTGGCTGGGAGCGATGGCGTCATGCTCCAGCTCGTCAGACTTGGTGTAATCGGCGTGGATCTTCTCTCCGGCAGGAATGTTGACATAGGGATAGGCTTTCATGAAGCCTTCCTCGGTGATCAGATTGCCGCTGGCCGTGAACAGGGCCGGTCCCAAAGTGATCTGGGCATTGGTGACGGCCAGCTTCACACTCTTCATTTGGGTAGCCACAAAGCGTTGCCAGATAAGGGTGTAGAGCTTGAGCTGTTCTTTGCTGAGGTATTCCGCCACGCTCTCAGGAGTGTGAAAAGGATCGGTGGGGCGGATCGCTTCGTGAGCATCCTGAGCGCTGTTTTTGTTTTTGAATGTCCGGACAGAGCCATGCAGCAGCTTTTCGCCAAAGCGCTCTTTGATCAAGGATTGGAGCGCCGTGACAGCCTCATCGGCGATGCGGGTGCTGTCGGTACGCATATAGGTGATCAGACCGGTGCGCTCACCCTTGAGGTCGATGCCTTCATAGAGCTGCTGGGCAATGGCCATAGTCCTCTGAGACTGCATTCCCAGGAGCTTTGAGGCTTCCTGCTGCAGAGTGCTGGTGATAAAGGGAGGGGGCGGTTCGACGTTGCGGCTGGAGCGTTTGATCTCAGAGAGGACGGCCTGGCTTGTCTCGCAGGCAGTCTTCAATTCCAGCGCTCTGGCCTGGGTGTCGATCTCGGCTTTCTGGCCTTCCCATTTCTCCAGGCTGGCCTTGAAGGGAGGCAGCTCGTCGCGCCAGAAATTGGCTTCAAGACGCCAGAACTCTTTGGGCTCAAAGGCGTTGATCTCGGCTTCACGTTCACAGATCAGGCGCAGGGCCACAGATTGTACCCTGCCGGCGCTGAGATCTTTGGCAATCACTTTCCACAATAGGGGGCTCACCTGATAGCCCACCAGGCGGTCCAGGACGCGTCTGGCCTGCTGAGCGTCCACCTTGGCGTTGTCGATAATGCCGGGGTGTTCGATCGCGGCGTTGATGGCCTTGGAAGTGATCTCGTTGAAAACGATCCGGTGCACCTGTTTGCCTTCCAATTGCTTGGCGAGGGCCTGGGAAAGATGCCAGGCAATGGCCTCTCCCTCACGGTCATGATCGCTGGCCAGATAGACGGCCGGGACGTCTTTGATGGCATCCTTGAGGCCGGTGATCACTTTCTTCTGACGATCGTCCATCACATAGACGGGTTTGAATTGATGCGCGATATCCACGCCCATATCATGTTTGGGAAGATCGCGTACATGGCCCATGGAGGCTTTGACGATAAACTGGTTTTTGAGGAACTTGGAAATCGTGCTGGCTTTGGCCGGAGATTCCACTATGATCAGACCTTTTGACATGCTCTATCCTTATATATATTTGTGGTTGGCGATTGAATTGTCCGTCCCGCGAAGGCGGGAATTGATGCTATTGATGGTGTTTATGTTCTCATCATTCTTCAGAGAAAGCGGAGAATACAGCTGGTCCAGTTGGAGTTCAAGCGGCCGGAATAATGGATTACATGGCAGCGAGTTTGCTGGCCGTTTGGACTTCAACCAGCCCACCGCAGGAAGATACGCACCAGGGTAATCCTTGACAATACACGCGCTCCGATGCACTGCTTGAAGTCCAAAGCGCCCGAAATCTGGATACAATGCCGGGTTCGCGTATGGCGCTTTGAACTCCAAGATACAAAAGACATCCTCTGCTTTCTTCCAATTCGTCAAAAGGCTCACTCCACCCTGGAAGCTCATTGCTCATCGCCTTCGTGGATGCCGCAGCATTTCTTGTATTTCTTGCCACTGCCGCAGGGACAGGGATCGTTGCGGCCCACTCTTTCAGCCACCCTCACGGGGCGCTGCTTTTCTTCCGGAGGGGCGTCGTAAGCTCCACTGTACTGAGGCGGAGCGCTCACGTTCTGGGTCACGGCGGCCTGCTGTTTGGCCTGCAGGAAGGTGTCGATATCCTCATGACGGGCATTGGCCTGTTTGAGGAGGCTGTCCATCTGCTCCTGAGTGAGGTAGTAGGTGGTAAAGACCTTGCGGGTTACGCCTTCCTGGATGCGGGTGATGAGGCTCTGGAAGAGGTCGAAGCTCTCCCGTTTGTATTCTATGAGGGGATCTTTGTTGGCATAGGCGCGCAGGTACACACCTTCCTTGAGCAGGTCCATCTCATGCAGATGGTCCCGCCACTGGTTGTCCACTACTTCCAGCATGCTGCGGCGTTCGATATCACGCAGGGTTTCTTCGCCCACGTTGCCCTCTTTGGTTTCGTAGGCCTGCAAGACGTACTCCTGCAGGGTGTTGCGCAGTTGTTCCAGGTTGAGGTGATCGGAATCCAGGTCCGCGGCGCTGATGCCGATATTGAGGTTGGCCCGAAACCAGTGGGCCAGGCGTTCCAGATTCCAGTCTTCGGGATAGCTGTCTTCAGGGATGTGCTGATCGATCACGGCATTGATTGTCTCCTCGATCATCTCCAGAATCTCGTGTTTGAGGCTGTAGCCTTTGAGCACGCTGCGGCGGTAGGAATAGATCACCTCGCGCTGCTGGTTCATCACCTCGTCATATTTGATGAGGTTTTTGCGGATTTCAAAGTTGTGCTCTTCCACGCGTTTCTGGGCCCGCTCCACGGCTTTGGTCATCCAGGGATGGCGGATGGCGTCTCCAGGTTTGAGGCCCATCTTCATCATCATGGGGGCTACCCTGTCGCTGCCAAACAGCCTCATAAGGTCATCTTCCAGAGACAGATAGAATCTGGAGGTGCCAGGATCGCCCTGACGTCCGGCCCGGCCTCTGAGCTGGCGGTCGATGCGACGGCTCTCGTGACGCTCGCTACCGATCACATGCAGTCCATCGATGGGTACGCCAAAGGGATTGTCGTTGTTGATGGAGGGGGGCAGATTGCGGTAGCTTTCAATCGCCTGGGTCACAACGCCCTGGCCCAGCTTGATGTCTGTTCCGCGGCCGGCCATGTTGGTGGCAATGGTCACGGCCCCGGGACGTCCGGCTTCGGTGATGATCTCGGCCTCACGTTGATGGTGACGGGCGTTGAGCACGTTGTGAGCGATGTTTCTGCGTCTGAGGAGGCGGCTGAGGGTCTCGGACACCTCCACACTCACGGTGCCGACCAGCACGGGTTTCTTGCGCTCATGCCAATAGACGATCTCGTCCAGGATGGCCTGATACTTTTCATTTTTGGTGAGGTAGATCACGTCTTCGTGGTCGATACGGGTCACCTGGACATTGGTGGGGATGGCCATCACGGGCAGCTTGTAGATCTCCATGAATTCGGATTCTTCGGTGACGGCGGTACCAGTCATACCGGCCAGGCGTTCAAACATGCGAAAGTAGTTTTGCAGGGTGATGGTGGCAAAGGTCTGGGTGCCGGCTTCGATGGTCACGTTTTCCTTGGCTTCCAGGGCCTGATGCAGTCCATCCGAAAAGCGGCGGCCTGGCATCTGGCGTCCGGTAAATTCATCCACGATCACCACCTTGTTGTCGATCACCACATATTCCTGATCATTTTCAAACAGGGTGAAGGCGCGCAGGAGCTGGCTGATGTTGTGCAGCTTTTCGCTCTTGTCCATAAAACGGTTGGTGGCCACTGTCTTGCGGCGCTGGCGTTCCGCCTCGTCTGTGATGCTTTCGTCGTTGTCGATCTCGGCATGCAGATCGTCCAGGGTGCGCACCACAAAGAGGTCTTTTTCATGCCGGGCCAGCATATCGCGGCCCTTTTCACAGAGGTCCACGCTGTTCTGGCGCTCTTCCACGGCGTAAAAGAGGTTGTCGTCCAGCTCATGCAGTTTCTTGTCCCGCAGATAATAACCTTCGGTGTCGTTGACCAGTTTCTTGAGCTCGCCTTCCTGCATGAGCTTCAGAAAAGCTTTGTTGCGGGGCGCGGCCCGCTTGACCAGCAGGAGGTTTTTGGCCAGGAGGTTGTTGTCCGGGTTGGGATTATTCTCCCTCAGATTATCTCTGATCTCACTCAGATAGCGTTGCACCAGAGCGTTTTGGGCTTGCACCACCTGATGCACCATGGGGCGCATTTCCGGATAGAAGTTTTTGTCCTGAGCGATGGGGCCGCTGATGATGAGAGGAGTTCGGGCCTCGTCGATGAGGATGCTGTCCACCTCGTCCACGATGGCGTAATAGAAGCCGCGCTGCACCAGTTGCTGAGGTGAGACGGCCATGTTGTCTCTGAGATAGTCAAAGCCAAATTCGCTGTTCATGCCATAGGTGACGTCGCAGGCGTAGGCCTCTTTGCGCTCCTCAAAGCTCATGCCGGTGGTGATGCATCCCACTCTCAGACCGTGGAACAGGAAGATGGGGCTCATCCATTCGGCGTCGCGGCTGGCCAGATAGTCGTTCACCGTCACCAGATGGGCTCCGCGGCCCAGCAAGCTGTTTAAAAACAGCGGCAGGGTGGCCACGAGGGTCTTACCCTCACCGGTGGCCATTTCAGCGATCTTGCCGTCGTGCAGGGCCATACCGCCAATGAGCTGAACGTCGAAGGGCACCATGTTCCACTCGATCTCGTGCTCCCGCACCACAAAGCTGGTACCCACCATTCTGCGGCAGGTATCTTTTACGATGGCAAACACTTCCGGCAGATAGTCGTCGAGGCTGTCCTTGCTGAGCTGCTTGAGCTGTTTGCGGGCTTCGTCGATGCGGTTGTCGATGCGGTTGCGTTCAGCCTCGTCAGTCTCTTCCCGATAGGCGCGTTCCAGCTCTTCCAGTTCCTGGCGCAGAGAAGCCAGTTTTCCGGCAAGCTCCTGACGGATTTCCACTATCCTGTCACGCAGTTGATCGTCGTCATACTGGCTGAGGGATTCAAAGATGGCGTTGATCTCATCCACAACCGGAAGGTAGCGCTTGAGGTCCTGGCTGGCTTTATCTCCGAACAGCTTTCTTAATATCTTTTCCAACATAATGTGTTCCTTATCGGCTCTTCCCAAGCGCTATGTGTTCATAAAAAGTCTGCCTGGGAGGGTGACCGGTTGCCACTCTGATTGGCAGGGTGATTGTGTCAACTACTTTGCTTTGGCGGGGGAGCTGCTTTCTGAATTGACGCGGGTTCGGGCCGCTGATCCGCTTTTTCATTGACAACAAGTGCCATGGCCGTCAGATTGCCGCTTTAAAAGACGGCGGATGGGATGTCATGAGCAGATCGAGTGCCATATCAGGATTATGGGTTTGCTGCCTGGTCTTAGCATTGCTGGGGACCTCGCTGCTGGCCACAGAACAGAGGCCCGCGCTCCAAGCCCGGCTCGCGGAGGCGCGTCAAAGCGGATCAGAACTGCGGATCCGCAATGCCCTTATCAGCCTGGGAGACCATTACCGCGATACATCTCTGACCAAAGCCGCTCTGGCATCTTATCTCGAGGCTTACGGGCTGGCAAGGAAAGCCAGAAACCTCAACGACCTGATCTATCTGAGCGTGGGGATCGCCAACCTCAAAGACAAAGAGGGCCAGCTTTCAGACGCCCTGGAGTATTACACGGAAGCCCTGCAGTGGGCTAAAACTGGCAAAGACCAGGCCCAGTTGGCTAAGATTCACAACAACATCGGCAATCTCTACCTCAAGATCGGCTCGTTCAGCCGCAGCCTCAAGCATTATCAGGATGCCCTGGACATCAAGCGTGGGATCAACGATCCGGCGGAACTGGCCAACGCTCTGATGAATCTGAGCCTCTTCTATTTGAAAACCGGTAGTTATGACCGTAGTCTCGAGTATCAGTTCCAGGCCCTCAAGATCAGGGAAAAGGGAGACGATCTCAGCGCTCTGGCAGCAGTTTACAGCTCTATCAGCATTGGATACAGGCATCTGAAAGACTATCCCAAAGCCTTTGAATACAACCGCAAAGCCCTCGCCATCCAGCAAAAGCTCAACAATCCTGCCAAAATCGCCAGCCTCTACAACAACCTGGGTGTCCTCTATTTCACCACTGGCGATCTCAACCAGGCCAAACAGGCTTATCTAAAGTCTTACGAGCTCAAAAAAAACTCGGAGGACAAGCACAGCGTCCTGGCCTCGCTGGTGAATCTCGGTAGCCTGTCTCTGGACCTGAAACAGCTGGCGGAATGTAAACGCTGGCTGGACCTGGCGGCCGAACTGGAGCCATCCCTGCAGTCCTATGAGATTATTCGCAACCTGGCCAAACTGAGAGCAGACTATTATCAGGCCACAGGCGCGTACAAGGATGCCGTTACCCAATTGAAGCTCTACCACAGCATCAGCGACAGCCTTTCCAGCCTGGAAAAAGCCCGCCAGCTCAACGAATTGGAAGTCCGCTATGAGGTGGAGGAAAAGCAGCGCAATATAGACCTCCTGACCCGCAACAACCTCCTGAGCGCGCGGGAACTGAAAAACAGCGTCCGCATGCGCAACTATCTCTATCTGATTCTGGCCCTGATCCTGGTAGCCATGCTTTTGGGCTTGTGGCGCTATCTTTCGGTGCTCAGGCTCAGCAAGAAACTCTATGCCGCCCAGGCTGATCTCAACGCCATGAACCGGGATCTGGAAAAGCGGGTGGAGACCGAAGTGGAGATCAGGCAATCCCAGGAGCAAAAAGCCCTCCGCCAATCCAGACTGGCCTTGCTGGGAGAGCTGGCAGCCGGGATCTCGCACGAACTCAATCAGCCTATGCAAACCCTTTCCTTCACTCTGGAAAACATCAAGAGCGCTTTTCAGGACGACAGCCTCGATGCCGGCTATCTGGAACGCAAGCTCAAGCTTTTGTTTGAAGACATCACCCGCATGCAAAACGTGATCAATCACATCCGCTGTTTTTCCAAGCCTCAGGAAGAGGGCGAAGACAGCCGCTTTGACCTCAAACCCAGCATTCAAAACGCCGTGGAGATGGTGAGCGATCAATTCCAGCGTCTTGGCATCGTTCTGGAACTTGACCTGCCTGAGGCAGACTTGCGGCTCAGGGGAAACTCCTTCCAGTTTGAACAGGTAATCCTGAACCTGCTCACCAATGCCAGGGACGCGATCCGTCAGCAGAGTTCCGGCCAGGCTTCCCGGCGTGGGATCATCAGCATCCGGGCAGCGCAACAAGGAGACCGCGTGATCATTAGAGTGAGCGACAACGGCTGCGGCGTTCCGACCGAACTGGGCGACCAGATATTTGAGATCTTCTTCAGTACCAAAGATCTGGAGCAGGGAACCGGGCTCGGCCTGGCCATCAGCAAAAGCACTCTGGCCAGGATGAAAGGCGGGATCAGCTATACATCCACTCCTGGTTCCGGCACCGAATTCACAATCGATCTGCCCATAATCACAGAAGGGGAAAGCCATGAAGATATTGATCCTGGACGATGAAAGCAGGATTCTGGACGAGCTGGGCGAGTTTTTAGGCCGTCGCAAACACAGCGTGAACGCGGTGCGGACTCCCTCCCAGGCATTTGCCATATTGGGCAGAGAAACCTTTGACCTGATGGTGCTGGACATCCGGCTGCCGGAAATGGACGGCATCGAAGTGCTGAAAAGGGTCAAGGCTGAATGGCCCGCTCTGGAAGTAATCATGATCTCTGGCCATGGCGATATGGACACCGTGATCGAGGCCATGCGCTTTGGGGCCTGCGACTATCTGCGCAAGCCCTTCCGGCAGGACGAACTGGATGTGGCCTTGCAGCGCAGCGCCAGGTTTTTGGGGCTCAAGCAAGAGGTGAACCGGCTCTCGGAAGACAATTCTCTGATCGCCGGCGAACTGGAGAAGCGCATCGAGAAAAACTTCGTGGGAGAAAGCAAAGCCATCCGCAAGGTATTGGACGACGCGCTCCACCTCGCTTCCTTTGCCGAAACTCCCATTATCATCACCGGTGAGAGCGGCACGGGAAAAGAGATCATCGCCAGGATCATCCACTTTGCCAGTCCCCGCAAGGAGGCCAGATTTTTCCCCGTGAACTGCGCCGCTCTGCCTGAAAACCTGCTGGAAAGTGAATTCTTTGGCTATAAAAAGGGCGCTTTCACGGGTGCCATGCAGGATAAAAAAGGCATCCTGGAACTCAGCCAGAATGGATCAGTGTTTCTGGACGAGCTGGGCGAAATGCCGCTGCTGCTGCAATCCAAGCTCTTGCGCGTGCTGGAAGAGAAGAGATTCCTCAAGCTGGGCGCCAATCTGGAGACCAGCATCAACGTCAGATTCATCGCCGCCACCAATCGCGATCCCGAAGCTCAGATCCAGGACCAAACTCTCCGCCAGGACCTCTATTACCGTCTGGCCGCTTTTCGCATTCATATCCCTCCGCTCAGGGAAAGACCAGAGGATATCGAGCCGCTGCTCAGGCACTTCGCTTCTCAATTCTGCTCCCGCAACCGCATCAGAGTGCCCCATCCCGATGAAGACCTGCTCTGGGAACTGCGGCAATATCCCTTTCCTGGCAACGCGCGCGAGCTTCGCAACCTGGTGGAGCGGGCCCTGATCATCAACCGGGACGAGCGCCTCGGTCTGGATGATTTTCCGGACCTCAATATCGCCCCGCAGGATACGGATTCCCTCCTGGAACGCAGCCAGAAACAGCTCATCGAGACTGCGCTGGCGGAGTCTAACAACAACCAAAGCCAGGCTGCCAAGTCACTGGGTATCTCACGCTATACCCTGATCCGCAAAATGAAAAAATACGGGCTCGGCTAAAAGAGCCCCTCCGATCTGCCCATACCTGTGCGATAAGGCACAGCCTGCCATCACAATCCGTATCGAAACCGCACAGTTACCAGGGACCGGCCGCCTTTTCACACCTGTTTGATATATCTCTAAGTATTTGATTATAATATAGATATACTTCTTTGACGCGAGCCTGGCCAGTTTGGCACGCTTCCTGATCATGTCATCCTCAAATTCAAACCACAGAGGTGACAAAATGAAACCCACATTTATCTTCAGTACCATGCTTATCGCAATGTTGATCACGATCGCGATCCCGTCGGGATTGTGGTCTCAAGCCGCCCCCCTCAGCTTCAGGATGGAAAACGTGAGGTCCTATGTGCCAGGTCCTCCACCTGTGACGCCCTGGATGTTTGACATCGATGACCCGCTCTATAATACCGATGACGGCAATCCTTTCACCTTCAAAGACGATGAAAACGACAACAGCCACAACTATGCCTACTACGATTTCAGCAGCTTGTTTTCCACTAACTACTGCACGGCTGAAAACCTGGACTACGTGCAGGGTACGGATGGTTTTGAGGTCAGGTTTGAAGACTTTGAACTGCGGGGTTTTCATAAGGTCAACACCGTCAATCCTGAAGCGATTTGGGCCATCCCTGGACAGGCCGGAGACGTGAGGACCTATATCAACGGAGTCAGCGAGATATATTACAACGACGCTCTGGTGCTCAGGGTGGAAGACTGCGTGCTGAGAGTGAAGGTCCACTATCCCAGCGCGGCGCAGATGTGCCAGATTCTCAATCTGGAGCCCGGAGACTGGATCACCGAGATCGGCACCGGTGAATCCACGGAAATCAATGCCTGGGGGACCCTGGACCTCCAGCACTCGGATCCCATCTGGGCGGCCACCTTCACAAACTTCCAGGCCGGAAACCGGGTGGAGTTTGAAATGAGCAGCGTGGATATGGTGGTGCAAGGCCAGTTTGGTTTGTATGATTTTGACCTGGATATCAAAAAAGCCAGCTTTCCTATTGAGCAGGACCATGCCAACATTCTGGGCACGGGTGAATACAATGTGCAAAACCTGGGCTTCAACTACACGGCGATCGAGCAGGGCGGGCCCCACGGGGCTTTGAACGATCTCGTGGTGCTGGAACAAGGCCATGAGATCCTGATGGGGGTGCCTGAGGAAGTGGACGAAGTGCACCCCAAAGCCTGGCTGCTGGCTACCACTCTGGAATCCTTCACCACCGATATCAGCTTTGACCTCAGCGGCTCAGGTTTTGGCACCTCGGATCAATGGGTAGTGCTCAGAAAACCGGAAAACGCTCAAAACTGGCAAATCTGGCCCAACGTGAGCTACCTCAGCGAGGATGTCATCCGGGCCAACAACGTCACCGCTTTCAGCGAATGGGCGATCGGCAAGCTGGGAGACGATACCCTTCCCGTCCAGCTTTCATCCTTCACCGGCACGGCCACTTCCCAGGGATCGGTAGTGCTGAACTGGACCACCCAGAGCGAATCAAACCTGATTGGCTTCAGAATCTTCCGAGCCGAAACCCCCTATCTTGACAACAGCTTGATGGTAGGCGACCTCATCTGTGCCTCCAACAGCTCCAACCTCACCCATTACAGCTTTCAGGATACTGAATCCCTGCCAGAGCACTGGTATCATTACTGGCTACAGGTCCTGGATATGGATGGCAACGGCTCCTTCCACGGCCCCGTCACAGTCTTATGCACTCAGCTCGATACGGATGTCGAGATCCCGTCACTGGACCAAATCACCGGTATCCAAAGCATCTATCCCAATCCCGGCCACCATCAGACCATCAAAATCTACCTGGAAAGAGATCAGGGCATCAGCATGGATATCTACAACCTCAAGGGCCAAAAGGTGAAAACCATCTACCGCGGCGGCATCAGTATGGGCCAGCACAACCTCGACTGGGACGGCACCAGCGATCTGGGACTGGACCTGCCCTCCGGAGTTTACTTTGTGACTTTCTCTTCTTCGTCTGGCAAAACCCTGACCAAACGCAAAATCTCCCTGGTTAAATAACCCTCTCTCCAGACTCCCCCATAAACAGGCCCGTCGCCAGGCGGGCCTTTATTTTGCGCGGGAATTTATGGCAGAACTGATCTGTGTGATGATGAAAAAGCCGGAAGCTTTGGAACTCCCGGCTTATCTCAAGGGAGGATGGTCCTCCCGTTTAAAGCTGTGAAAGGTGCTTAGAACTCGAGATTTGACCTGGTGATGATCTCCTCATAGTCATCGGTGATTACAACACCCACAGGACGGCTCAGACGATAGCCACTGCTGAACCACCAGCTGCTATCCTGGCCAGGGGAGCTCGGGCTGGAGAAGTCTCCATCTACCTGCTGGACAGTGGCATAGGAGCCAATGGCAATAAACTGCCCGGGCCTTACTTTGAGCTCAGCCAGCGGGATTCTGTAAGTGTAGGAGCTCATCCCCCTATCCAGTTCAAATCCATAGGTGAAGCTCTCCACTACAGGCCTGCCGGCATCGTCCAGAGGGATGTCTTCCATGCTCCTGCCGATGAAAACCCTGCTCTTATTCAAGCGCCAGTTATCACTCATGAAATAGCCCAGATAGAGGTTTTGAGCGTCGTTGCTGATCATCATATATCCGGCCTGGTTTCTGGCTTCGCTGTCAAAGCTTACTGGATAACTGATCCCGCGGCCGGGACCGGTGGTTTCTTCTATTCTGTAAAGCTCAGCCTGGGCCGGAGCCTCAGGAGCTGACATCACAGGCTCGTTGGAACAAGCTGCCAGGACAAACAGTCCCAGCACCGCGATCGGGATGGAATATAATCTATGTTTCATTTTTACTTACCTCATTGAGTTGTTTGATATATGCTTTATATAGTCAGCGCTACCCTGTGTGGCAAATATTTATTAGACAATTCCGTGGATGCAGTCCGTCGAATTATCGCAAGTGCTTTGTGCATCATTGGTTTACCCCTGGACTTTCAGGCGGCTTTGACTGAGTGAATAAAAAAAGCCACGGCCTGAACCGTGGCATATATTGGATATGGTATCCTTACATCAGTCCACAATGTGGCCTTTGCCCACGCCGCGGACCTTGCAGCCCAGGGCTTTGTAACGGGAGATGGTTTCATCTGAGAGGAAGTTTGAGCAATCCACGATGAGGGGTTTGGTGCCGCACATGGCGATCAATTCTTCCGGTTTGAGCTTCATATACTGGTCATGGCCAACGGCGAAGACCACCACATCGGCTTCCGGCAGCACGGCCATGAGGTCGCTTTCCACGCAGGAATCTTCCAGTTCCGGCCAGGCTTCCACATAGGGATCATGGGTGCGGACAATGGCAAAATCCTTGCGCAGGGCTTCCACAAAGGTCTTGGAAGGAGAGTGACGGGTGTCGCCCACGTTTTCCAGATAGCTCACTCCCAGCACGGCCACTTTGATGTTGCGGAGGGTCTGATATTCGCGTTCGATCAGCTTGACGGTGTGCAGAGGCATGGTGTCGTTGATGTTGACGGAGCGGATGGCCACGTCGAGGCTGCCTTCCAGGCCAAAGAGGGTCTGCATGGCCCAGTTTGCCAGCACGGGATCTTTGGTGAGGCAATAACCGCCCACTCCCAGGCTGGGACGCAAGAGGTTGTCATGCGTGCCTTTACGTTTGCGGATGGCGTCGCGCACCTTGAAGATGTCCACGCCGATCTGTTCGGCGAAGCGGGCCCATTCCAAAGTGAGAGCGATATTGGTGGCCCGATACGAGTTTTCCATGGTCTTGGAAAGCTCGGAGGCGTTGGTGCTTTCAAGCTGGGTGAGGGGATAGTTGTCCACGTCCAGGCAGTTGGAGAGGAACTCACGGCAGAGCTCGATGCTCTTTTGGTTCACGCCGGAAAAGACTCTCCAAAAATCACGGATGGAGGCCACGTATTTGCTGCCGGGCATCACACGTTCATAGGAATGGGCCACCAAAGGAGGATTGATCCTGATATCGATGCCGCGTTTGATAAATTCTTCTTCCAGGATGGGTTTCACCACTTTTTCGCAGGTTCCGGGCGGGACGGTGGTCTCCACCAGCACCAGACAGTGAGGCTGGATGTTCTGGCCCAGAGTGCGGATGCCTTCCCGGAAATGGGTGATGTCGCAATAGCCTTTTTCGGCTTCGCCAAAAGCAGGCTTGGTGGCATCGAGCTGGATATCCACCACCACCACGTCCACCAGGCTATAGACAAAGTCTTCGCTTGTGCCGCGGAAGTTCTGCTTTTCCACCACGGTGCGGTGAAAGATCTGGGGCACTTCTGGATCGGAAGATGCCACCGGTGGAATGCCACTGTTGATGACCGGCACTTTCCAATAGGACCGCTTGGAGGCACGTTGATGCCCGTGCACGTAGTAGTAAGGCTTGCCGTCTTTATCGGTGGCGTCCGCCACCACGGTGGCCATCACGCAGCCCACGAAGCCCAAACCCTGCACGGCCACGATCTGGCGGCCCAGTTTACGTTGTTCTTCCGTTATCTTGATCAGTAGTTCACGTTCCGCCGCGCTTTCTTCCGCGGTCGGCATTACATACTCTTTCCCATCCGGGGCGAT
>JAGOIY010000170.1 GCA_017995405.1 Candidatus Cloacimonadota bacterium | reverse complement strand
ATTTTTATGCCGTACCATATAAATCTGAAATGCCGCTCCTGGCGGAGCTAGATGTGGGGGTTACGCGTGCTGGTCTATCTGAAATATCGCCCCTGACTGGGCTTTGGACTTAGGTGCAGCACATCGAAGATATTTATCTCGCGGGTGTACTGGTTGAAGTCCAAGCGGCCCGCAATCTCGTTGTCATGTATGCCTTTATCGTGGCCGCTTGAACTCCAACGGGGCTTATGTTAGTCTCTTGTTTAGTCAGTTTTCGCACAAGCTCGGAGGCGGGAGTCATACTTACTGACAACTCTCTGCTACACAAAGGGCTGGATACTCCCCTCCGCGAGTATGACAAGGTGCTGACACGTGTGCCAGGGCTGCTTTTCATGGTTACCCACGCTTCCCTGTCAGCCACTCACGCTTATCCCGTGCTTATCGCACGCCTATCCCGTGCTTCAGCATGCGTGAGGGGTGGGATACGAGAACCATAAGCGGAAGAGAGTGGCAAGCATGATGTTTCTGGCCTTCAAGGCATGATCATGGATTCTAACTATCTGCTTCCATCACAAGCAATAACAGTCTCTGACATAAGGGTTCCGGGCTCCTTACCCATCTTGATTATCGCCTTTGTCCAGTCCGGGACGCTGATAGTAATGAACTAATTATGCAACAAGGCACGAGATTTGCTTTACATGACAAAGTTGGAGGAATGATGAAACACGCCTTGATTTTGATCTTTGCATCAGCGCTGTTAGTGCTGAGCGCGGCCCCGTTTGAAAACCTGCCCACTGCCGTCACCCAACCGGATGGAAGCGAACTGCAACTGCTGGCTTCGGGTGATGAATATGCCAACCGTCTGCACGACGCGTCAGGCTACACTGTCATCCAGAGTCCCGTGGACGGATACTATTACTTTGCCTCTGTTGTGAATGGAGAGCCTGCTCCATCGGCCTGGAGAGTGGGTCTGCATGATCCTGCCAGCCTGGGACTGAGGACCGGGATCAACATTTCTCCTGATGCTTACAGGGCCAAAGTGAGCTTTATGAACTCCCACGCCAGAAGTGGTCATAGAGGTCCTAACACCGGTACTGTCAACAATATCAACGTCTTCATCCGCTTCAGCGACCAGGATGAATTTGCCGATAGCAGAGCGGTTTATGACGCCAAATTCAATACCGTGGGGCCTGGTGAATACTCCCTGCGCAATTACTTTCACCAGGTGAGCTACGATCAGCTCAACTATGTGACCCATCACTACCCCGTCTGCGCTCCCGAGGTCAACCTCTCCTATCAGGACAGCCATCCAAGGGCTTATTATATGCCCTACAACGCGGTAACCAATCCTCAAGGCTACCGGGACTGGCAACGCACCGACCGCGAACACGCGCTCCTCGCGGATGCCATCGATGCCATCGCTTCGCAGGTGCCGGCTGACCTCAATATCGACGCTGATAACGATGATTATGTGGATAACGTCTGCTTCATCATCCGTGGTCCTCACAGCGCCTGGAATGATCTCTTGTGGGCCCATCGCTGGGCGCTCTATACCCAGGATGCCTACATCAACGGTAAGATGGTGTGGGACTTCACCTTCCAGCCTGAAAACCAGAACAGCGTGCGCACCCTCTGCCATGAGATGTTTCACAGTGTGGGCGCGCCAGACCTCTATCACTACACCTTCAACGGCATCACTCCAGCGGGATGCTGGGACATCATGGAAAGCGGCAACGGCCATATGGGCATGTATATGAAGTATCGCTATGGCGGCTGGATAGACAACATCCCGACAATCGGAGCCGGGACTCATACTCTTCAGCCCATAACCTCATCCACGGGAAGCGTTTACAAGATTCCGCTGTCCGGCAGCCAGTATCTGGTATTGGAATACCGCAAACAAGGCGCGGATGTCTTTGAAGAATATCTGCCGGGTTCGGGACTACTGATCTATCGCGTCAATGACGACCTGGATGGCAACGCGGACGGCCCTCCGGACGAAGTGTATATCTTCCGTCCGGGTGGAAGTTCAGACGCCAATGGCGATATCGCCGCCGCAGCTTTTAGCCTCAATAACCGCCGCACCGAGTTCAATACCTACACCGATCCCTATTGCTTTCTCACTGGTGGCAATACGTCTCCGGTCAATATCCAAAACATTGGCGAAGCAGGCGATACCATCACTTTCACGCTTCTCGCATCCACCGATGCCATTCCTCCCGTGATCTCCAATCTCTTGCCAGCCCAGGGCAGCATTCTCACGCTGGCAGACCAAATGATCAGCGCCGGAGTCAGCGCTCCGGGCTCGGTTGTGACCGGTGTGGAGTTCAGATGGGACGGCAGCCTGATCGGTAGTGACAACACGGCCCCCTACTCCTTCAATATCCCGGAAGCCCTGATGACACCTGGTCATCACGACATTCTGGTGACTGCCTACAACGCGGAAACGCTGTTCAGCACAGCCCGCTCCACTGTGAGAGTGGTGGATCCTTCTCAGGCCTCCTGGTTTAGCTGGCTCACCGATGAGCCAATCTGGGAAAGCTATGGCCGTGGAGCCGTGCCCATCAAGGCCGCGGTGGAATTTGAGCTGGGTCCCCAGCAATACCTGGTACGCAAGCTGGCTTTCAACGCGGTGGAAGATCCCTGGGGCAATCCTGCCATCCCGGGAAGGGTGAATGTGAAGATCAACCGCTTCGGTCCCAGTGGGATAACGGACGAGACCCTGCTCAATATCGGAGACCTGGACCACCCCATGAACGGCCGCTTTGAATATCAGCTCTCAAGTCAAACCACCATCTCAGGCAGGGTTGCCGTGATTATCGACCTCATGGATTATCAGAACATGGTCTTCGACAACAATGGCCCCTGTGGAAAAAGCTGGCTTACAGAGCCCAACCGTCCCTGGACAGATGCTCTGGGACGTGGGATTATCGGGGCCGCGGCCATCGAATTGGAACTTATAGCTCCCGGCTCTCCCAATTCCGATGAACTGCTCACTCCCGCGATCACTTCAGTAAATCCATATCCCAATCCCTTTAACAGCAAGACTTGTCTGGCTTTCGAGCTTAAGAATCCCGCCCGGTTGAAAGTCTCCCTTTTCAACCTGAGAGGTCAGAAAGTGCGAGACCTGTTTGCGGGAAACCTCCCTGGCGGTACTCATCAATTGGAATGGGATGGCCTGGATTCAACCGGTCGGGAGGTCTCCAACGGCCTTTACTTTTACAGAGTGGATGATGGCAGACGCCAGTTCAGCGGCAAACTGATCAGGATAAAATAGC
>JAGOIY010000036.1 GCA_017995405.1 Candidatus Cloacimonadota bacterium | reverse complement strand
TGAGGAGGCTCATGATGTTGAACAGGCATGGGTCTAAACCCTCAAAAAATCAGCGTAATCTGCGTGAAACTCTCAACCTGTTTCTCACGGATTACATATTTCCCGCAGATTACGCAGATTTATACGCAGATCTCGCAGATACTATAGAGATGGTTGAGGAGGCTCATGATGTTGAACAGGCATGGGTCTAAACCCTCAAAAAATCAGCGTAATCTGCGTGAAACTCTCAACCTGCGTGAAATTTGCCCTATCGCTCTGATCGCGGCCATGGACCGCAACCGGGTCATCGGTAAGGACGGCAAGATGCCCTGGCACCTGCCTGAAGACCTGCACTGGTTTAAATCCAACACCCTGGGCCATCCTGTCCTGATGGGCAGGAGGACCTTTGAATCGCTACCGGGACCCTTGCCAGGCAGGCTGAACCTGGTGCTCAGCCGCGATGCTTCCTACACCGTCCCGCCTGATGTGGTGAAGTGTTCCAGTCTAGAAGACGCTTTTCAGGCCCTTCAGCAAGGTGCTGCGGAGTCGCAGACTGCCGGGCTTTCCCATCCCCCCCTGTTTGTGATCGGAGGGGCCACTCTCTTCTCCCATTTCCTGCCTCAGGCAGCTTATCTATATTTGAGCCTGATCGATGCCGAGTATGAAGGCGATACCTGGTTTCCGGAGTATAACTCACTGGGATGGAATACCTTGTATGAGGAACGCATTGTATCTGCCAGCGGCATTCCAATCTCGTTCCTGATCCTTGAACGGAACCAGTAGGGCGGCATATCGGACCCATACCTCAGAAAAGCGATTTGGGTCGGGCTTGGTCTGACTATCCCTGAGCTGTACCGATTGGGAAGAGGCCTGAAACTGGACCACGAGCTTCTGATAGGGTGTCACCACCGGTTAATCCAGCGCTCCGGCTGAGTTCCGGGACCTCCTTAGTCTTTGCGGTGATGGCAGGGCAGCCACAGCTCCGCGGCTTTTACCACAATCTCCATATAGTCAAACGCTTCATCCAGGGTCTTGCCAAAACACAGCAAGCCATGCTTTTGCCAGATCATAGCGTTACGCTCACCCAGACAGCTCGCGCTCGCCTCTGCCAGTTCAATCGATCCGGGTGGATAGGTTGGACAGCAACATACTCCTTTTGCCAGATATAAAGGCAATTCCGGCAATATTTCCGCCAGTTCCAGATTGAAAAGTGTTTCATCCTGGAAAATCGGCAAGTGGGATATGGCGATCACAGAAGCGGGATGAGCGTGCAGCACCACCCTGATATCATTGCCTTGGGCTCTGAAGAGCTGGTGCAGCTTGAGGTGGGCGCTCCACTCCGAAGTTGGTTTTGCCTCAGGGGACAAGCTGTGCCACTGCTCCGCCTGGGCTTCGATCAGACAGAGAGACTGCATGGGGTCATCGGCTATCTGGCGATAACGCGATCCTGTCCTGGAAACCAGATAAGTGATCGGGGCCAGGGGATCATCACCGTAGTCTGTCAAACGGATGGAGACGTTGCCAGCGTTGGCTTCCGCCCAGCCACGCGCCCAGATGCGGGTGCCGATATCGGAAAGCTTGGAGATCAGTTCCTGGTCCGGGAGTGGGGCAGAAGCATCCCAAGCTGTATGCATCTGTAGCACCCCTTCAATGATAGCCCGGCCCCAGGAAATCGCCAGCTTGGGATCATCATGGCGAACCGTTTCGTCGGTCAGAGTGATACCGGCCGCTCCATCCAGGACGGCAAATGCGATATCGGAGACATCCGATCTGGAAGGAACCCGATCATAAAACAGCGAGGGCAGCATCTGGGTGGCGATATACACCGCTTTGCCGTGGCGCTGGGCTTGTCTGATCAAGCGTCTCTGGGCCAAAGGAATTTCCCAGAGCGGGACCTGAGAGCCCAGGTCTCCTCTGCCCAGGAGCAGAATATCTGATTGGCTGATAATCTCATCCAGATTTGCCAGCGCGGTTTTGGTCTCGATCTTGACCACCAGGGCGGGTTTATGATCTTTTGCCAAAGCGCTGATAAACTCGCGCGCCTGAATGATATAAGCAGGGTGATTTATGTGGGAGAGAGCGATCTGGGCGATCTGGTGCTCCAGCGCGAAGCGGATCAGGCTCTTATCTTTATCTGTCAGTGAGTTCGCTTCAGACGGGAGGTCTGGAAAGCTGAGATGAGCGCTCGCGCGCGGCTTTCCTCCTCTGGTCACGCAAAGCTCGGCCCCGTCAGGCTTCAAGCTGATGATCCCGGCCTCGATCTGACCATCCTGAATCAGCACTCTCATTTGGGGTCTCAAGAGGTGCCAATCATAAAAATCCGTGTGATAAGCTCTGGTATTATTGCCGATTTCGAGGGTCTGGCCATCCTGGATCTCATGCTCCGGAGCGTAGCCACAGATCCTGTATTCAGGCCCTGGGAGGTCCAGCATCACTTTCACAGGCAGTTTAGACAGTTTATGGAGCACCTCTTCCAGGTCCGCTTGATTAAAATGAGAGGCATTCAACCTCACGATGTCCACACCCGGTATGATCAGTTCAGCGAAGTTCTCAGCCATGATCTGGCTGGGTTTGAAAGTGGCGATCAGCTCTATGTGACTTGCTTTGATCTCTTAGTCTCCGTTGGAATTACGTTCGCGGCAAATGCGCTCGACTTCACGGAAATTGACCTTACCGCTGGCCATCATGGGGATGTCTTCGATCACGTAAAACTGCCGGGGGATTGCGATTGAGGGCAGTTCTTTCTTGAGCTTGGCGAGCACGGATTTCATGTCAAAATCTCCGTTGGCCACCGCCGCCACCACATCCGCGCCTTTGGTGGGATTGGGAACATCCACTACGCAGCAGATCACTTCTTCCGGTAAAAGCCGGCTGAGTACATCTTCGACCTTGACCAGAGACACCATTTCGCCGCCGACTTTCACAAAGCGTTTCAATCTGCCGCGATGCCAGAGATAGCCATCTTCATCGATAATTCCGATATCGCCGGTATCATACCAGCCGTTACGGATCCTCAGAGAGGTTTCTTCCAGATCACCCAGATAGCCTTCCATCACCAGATCACCTTTCACCATGATCTTGCCTTCCTGATTGGGACCCAAGACTTTATCGGTATGGATGTCAACAATCCGGACATGGACACCAGGTATGGGCTTTCCAATGGAACCGGTCTTGTGGACTCCGGGATAGTTTGATGAGATGACCGGGGAGGTCTCGGTGGCGCCGTAACCTTCAAAGACAGTGATATTGTGTTTATGCAAAAAGCCTTCGTAAACCTTCATGGGCAGCTTGTCGGCCCCCGCAATGGCAAAGCGGATGCTGGCATAGTCACCAGGCTGGGACTTTTGCAGATATCCATAGAAGAATGAGGGAGTGGCGGTCATGAAAGTGACCTTGTACTCTCTCACCAGATCGCTGATAGTCTTATATTCCAAGGGATTGGGATAAGTGACCATGGTAGCGCCCAGGATGGTCGGCAGCCAGAAATTGGTGGTGAGGCCAAAAACGTGGAAGAGCGGCAGCATGCAGATGAAAGTGTCTGTGTGGTCCAGCCTCACCATCTGCGGAACGGCGTCCACATTGTGGAGGATGTTGCGGTGGGAGAGCTGCACAGCTTTGGGTTCTTTTTCACTTCCACTGGTGAAGAGGATCACGCTCACTTCGCTGGCGGGACCGCTGTGGACCATGCCTTTGAGGATGCTGAAGGGCAGCTTGGAAATCAGGGCCGCCTTGAGCTTGGCAACAGCGGTGACTGAGGCCAGGATATCCTCCACGAAGACCATGTGGTCGATAGCTTTGAGGTCAAGCTTTTCCAGCAGTTTGCGAGAGGTCAGGATGGTCTTGAAATTGCACTTTTCTCTGGCGTAGCGGCAATTGTCCAGCGCGCCGGTGGAGTAATTGATCATGACGGGAATTTTGCCGTTCATAAGGGTCCCGATCACGCCCAGCATGCAACCCATGGTGGTGGGCAGCATAATGCCGACATACTTGTCTTTGATCTTGCCTATGTGTTCTTTCAGGATCAACGAGGCGATCAGCATGCGTGAGTAGGTATAGTCTTTGGAGGTCGCCTTGTCATAGACGGCGATCCTGTTTCCATGTTGTTTTGCGGTTTGGATAAAGCGTTGGTGTAATTGCAGCATTCAAAATCTCCAGGCAGATAGTTCTATGTGCCAGGCAACAAAAACCATCTGGAATAGTTAATCAGTTCACACTAATTGTGTATGGCATTCATGCAAAAGCCGTGCCATGCGGTAATAAAACTTGGATTTCCTTTAGTTGATGATATGCAGCCAGTCCTTGAGGAGGAATTCCAGCCTGCCGATCAACAGAGACACGCGCGCCATGACGGTATACCCAAAAGTGGCACCGAAGCTAATCATGAGGAAATAGACCCCTATCTTGGAGGGGATTTTGGCCAGGCCTTCCTGCTTTTTGCTAAAATAGAAGAAATACACCCCACAGAGCGTCCCGATGATCACCATCAGGTTGCCTATCACCTCTGGAATGGATGCGTTGGCAAAAGGATTGATCATAGTGGCGCCAACCTGGTTGATCAGGTCGCTTTTCAGGTAACGCAGCAGACTGATGGCGGCACTGGTGCCGATCACGATAGCCAGGGGATAACGACTGATCCACTGGGCCTTGGGGACGATGCGGGTGAGCATCATCAATCCCAGCGCGAAAGGTATCAGCAGGATCAGATTGCCGCCAAAGTCCGAAAACAGCTTGGTAAACAGATTGGGCAACAGAGTGGTGTAGATCACATAAATCAATCCGTAACCCGCTGAGAGACCGACAAATATCTGTTCAGCCAGCTTATAGAAGGGATTGTCCTTGTAGAGGAAGCTAAAGATGCAGAAGGTGAAAAAGGCAGCCAGCCAGATTCCGATTACTTGCATGATCTCAGGCATTGTTACCTCCAGGTTTGGGAGCGGCGGGGTTTCTGCGTCTCCAGGCTTTGATGTTGCCGAGGGCGATAAAGAGCAGAATCACGATATGGGCCACGGACTGAGCGTCCATCTTGGTGGTGGCGGGCCCTTTTTTATCGATCAGCATCTCATATTCCGAGGCGGCTTTGAGGCCACCGAGGAGACCGGTAAGCTGATGCTGATCGTTTACATATGGCAAAAATCCCGGAGCGCTCACAGCCGTGGTGCCGCCCGTGACGGGAATTTTATGGACGTCATGGGCGATCATGATCCACTCTCTCAGTCCCGGCACGCCTGAGGACAGAGAAGAAATCCAGGCCAGGTCTTTGAGGTTTCTGATGTCCTTGAGCATGGGGAGCTTATCCCAATCGGTGCCGGATGAATCTTTGGGGTAAACGGATTTAATATCTGAGCCCATGGCCTGAATTGTGACCAATCCGCCTACTTTGTAGCCCAGATTCACATAGTCGACACCGTATTGTTTATCCTTGAAAACGGGATTCTTCAACGCTTCCTCAAAACACTGGGCAGCCATCTGAGGCCCCTGAGGCCACAGGGCGGTGGCGATCACTTTCTGCCCTTTCGACCAGGCATGTTCGATCTGAGCTACTGCCATGGGATGCAGTTCTGTGATAGTGGAGGCTTCATAATCGAAAGAGATCAGCCCATAGCTGCTGGCCGCGGTGTCATCTACCAGCTGGTGGGCCGCCCTCACAATAGGAGAAACCTCGCTCGTCCAGCCAATCGGCCAGATCAGGGGAATCATCACGGCCAGAAACACAATCCCGAAGATAACGCGGCGTTCTGTGTGGGAGCTGGTGTTTACGCTCATTTGTCGCCTCCCAGATAAGAGCGCTCGATACCCAGAATGATTCTCAGGCCGCTACCGATGATCCCAAGCGAAGCGCTGATCATGATGGCCCGCTGGGCCGCGGAATTGGGGTATTGCATGATATAATCGGCCAGGTTTGGCAGGTGCCAGAATTTGAGGCTGTCTGGCAGCCAGCCCGTCAACATGGTCCCAAATCCCGTGCGGCCGAGTATTACAATTACGGCGGCGATCATCAGCAGATTGGATTCCAGAGTGCGGATAATAAAAGCCCGATAGGCCGCGGAAGCGATAAAAAAGGCCAATAGCGAAAAAATCGTGGCGGACAGAGGCACAAAAGCGTTATCGTAAAGATAGTCAAAGGGTTTCTTGCCCAACCAGGAGCTCACCAGGCTGCCCTGTCCCAGCATCCCAGGCCGTTCTTCCATTCCCCACAGGGCTCCCATCAACACCATCAGCGCGAAGCTGATCATGCCGGCCAGATAATATTGCCAGTCCTGGCTTTTAGAACTGATCCTGGAGGCGTTCATGCTGAGCAGAGATATCAGCCCCAACAGCATGGCAAATCCCGATATGATCATAAACCATTCCTGGAGGGTGTCTACAATCGCGCTGAAGGGACGATGAGGGATAAATTCCGAGAATAAAACCACCAGCCCGGCGATGAATGCCAGGATCAAAGGAAGGTTGCGTTTCATGATCCAGCTCCCATTAAAAACGTTTTAAACCATCCCAGTCCAGCAATTTCAAGGGCTACTCCGATCAAGATCAGGATGATAACCAATAGTTTGCCAAAGTCATGGCCCTTGAGGCTGCCAACCTGTTGAGGGTCTCTGGAAAGGTAGGCCGAGGCGGCAAAAAGCTCTTCTCCGATCAGAGTGTAGTCGCAAGAAACCACAAAGAACGGCAATTGGTGAGCATTGGCCGTTCCGGCTGTCTGAATGGCACCGGTACTGAGACCTGTTTCCGCCAGGATCAGAGATTCAGCGTAGAACGATCCTAAAAAGAAATTAGCGGCGGGTTGCTCTCGCACGATGATTCCGTCGATGCCGGCCACATAGCCAAACTGATCGTCGGTGAGGTAAAAGACGCGGTCTTCCTTGTAGGAATCAGCTCTTCCAGCTTTGAGATAGGCTTCTTTGACCACTTCTCTAGCAGCGGAAAGCACCATCGCAAAGCGACAGGGAACGATCAGTTCGGTATCGTATTCCGCGGCCCGGGTAGCCAATTGGCCCAGGATGGAGAGGCTGGCGATTGTTTGAATGTCATCCAGCTCAGAAATCCCAGGAACAAAGAGGATCGGCTTGCCTTTTTCAGTGGCACGGCCGATGGCTTCTTCCATGGAATCAAGACCTCCGATCCTGCGGATAAAAAAGTCCTTTCCACGTCTGGCAGCCAGGATGTAATAGACAATCGCGCTGCCGATGATCAGAAAGAGCAGCAGATAGGCGAGTCTGTCCATATAAAACCAGTTTTCTTTGGGTTGGGCCAAAGCGCTGAGAATAATGCTGTCTCCACTGGCTTTCTGATAGGCTATCATCCGATATCTGTATTGCTTGTCCGGGTTTAGGTCACCATCGGTATAGGAACCCTCCGGGCTGTAAGAGGCCTCCAAATCTACGAAAAGTCCCAGAGAATCAGCTTTCTGCAGCCGCAGGGAGTCAATTCCTGCAGGCAGCTTCCAGTCAATAATCAGGCTTTCACCCTTGTCCCAGGGTTTGTCAATCACAGCCAGGCTAGCTTCTGAAATATCTGGAGGCACGAGTCTGGAGGCCGGGACAATTGCATCGGGAGCTGCCTGCGCTCCCAGGGCCAAGGAATGAAGTGCCAACAGGAGCACAATAATCGCGAAACGCGTCATATCCACCTCTGAGAATAGCTCATAAAAATACAAAACCCGGCCTGGTTGTGACGCAGGCCGGGAACATCATTAACCTGAAACGGTAAAGTGCGATTACCTTGGGCATCGCGACTATTGCTGCCAGGCGGCTTTAATCTGGTCGGTGGCTTCTATCAGCTGTTGGAGCTGCTCTTTGCTGTAGGTTTTAGTGGTATCGGCGTTGAGGATGTCCTTCACTTTTTGCACCAGTGGGACGGCAGCCTGGTAGGGAGCGGAATCTTTTATGGCAGGGGTGGAGACCAGACCGAAATTGGCACTCAGGGAATTCCAGGTGCCTTTTTGGTTCACCGCGCTCGTATTCTCTGCCTTGTAATTGTTTGCCAACAAACGGGATACATTGCTCAATGCTTCGGTCCAGCCACCCAGGATCATCAGTGTATAATGTTCATAATTCTCAAGCTCCCAGAGCTTGTCTTCCACAGATTTCTTTACCTGGTCCAGAGAAGCATCCAGATCTTCCCATTTCTCTTGCGCGATCAGGGTACTGAGGTTAGCGCCCATGCGGTTGATCTCGTCCTCTAAGTTCAGGAGGGTGGTAAGATTCATCATCTCCTGAGAGATCTCAGTCAGCTTGGCCTTGTTTCTGGCTTTGGCGGCCATAACCGCGTCCGCGGTCAGGACTCCCAGCGCGAAAGCGTTACGGGAAGCTTCCTGTTTGGTCTTAAAAAGTTTCTGGGGGATTACGGCGGTAAAATCTTTGGCCGGGACCTGGTCCAGAGTCCGAAACACTTCCTTAAAACTTGGCAGCGGGGCGTAGGTGGCCACTTGCGCTTTGATCTCGTCATCGGGGAGCTTGGCAGCCTCTTTATTGCCCTTGCATGATACAATTGTCATGGCCAACAGAATCGCCATCAGGATCAGTATCGTTCTCTTCATGTTTTCTCCTTTTACTCTTTAAAATAATACTTTAGCTTCAAGATAGTGATGAGGTTGAACCCCAGCACATACAGTAATATCATCAACACGTTGTAATTCCAGGTACGATGGATTTTGCCCTTTATGAGCTTGTAGCTGGACAGGAACACATTGCGCCGATCAACGTGAAACTGGCCGTCCATGAGGCCCACGCTGGCGTTCAGATTGGCGTTCGTCACCTTGGTTGGGTCCCATTTATCAGCCACATAATCGCGTTGATTGGAGATTCCCGCGATCAGCTTTCTATATTGGGCAGCATCAAGACGATTATCTTTGAACATGGCATTATATGTCAACCGCTTTTTTTCGATCTCTGCCAGTTTACGGTGGAAAACAGTGTTTTTGGCGTAGGCGGTGGTGAGACCTTCGAAAATCCAGCGGGATGGGATCAACTGAACCACTTCGGGAACAGGGTGTCGCTCCAGGAGTGTGAGGCGCCGGTTCATCCGCTCATATTCGATCACCGCGCCTCCCAGGATGATCTGGGGGATCAGGAGGAGCGGTAGCAGGTTGATGATGGATTTGTTGTCTTTGAGAAAGGACGATACCGTGAGTCCCAGTGAAAATCCCACTATCGAGGTGAGCAGCAGGTAAAGGATGCTGATACCCCACATACCTTTGATCTCAAGCACCAGAGACGCTACCAGGACATAAAGCAGCACCTGCACCAGCGAGAAAAACGTGAGCGCGATCAGCTTGGATGCCAGATAAAAACTCACCTTGAGGTTCATGAGTTTTTCTCTGAGGATAATCTTGCGTTCCGAGAGGATTTCTTCCACGCTGTTGGACATGCCCATAAACATGAAGGCGATGATCGAAACGAAGATAAAGATGCCAATGTTGTTGTTGTCGTTATAGTTATAGGGTCCCGATCGAGGGGTATGGCGTAGAATGAAAGAGATCACCAGCCCCAGCAGGGGGGCTTCCACAAAAGTGATGAGGTTGTTGGTTCGGTTGCGGAGCTTCATAGTCAGGCTGCGGGTGATGAAAGCCAGTAAATGAACAAGTCTGCTGCGAAAATCCAGCTTGCGGTGTCGTCGTTTGGGGATGCTGGTCCGGGCAGGTGGATCAGCCGGCTCCAGCTGGATTATCTCAAAGAGCATCTTGCGTTTATATTTATCTCTCCAATACTCGGGAGGAAACTTCCGCTTTACTTGCAAGAGCTTGTTTACCTGTTCATAGACCGGGGCGTTGCTGTCGTCGTATTGTGGATAGGTGATCACTTCATACATGTAATCGGAGTTGTGAAGCTGCTTCTTGCGCTCAATATCTTCCCGGCGGTAGCCAAGCTGGGCCAGCTCGTAATCGAAGTAATCGAAGCATTCATCCGGAGGGCCAAAAAAAGCCTGCCGGCCCCCCAGGTCCATCAAGAGCACCTGGTTGAATTTCCGGAACACGCTGCTGTTGGGCTGATGAATCGTGAGGATCACAATCTTGCCCTGTGCCGTGAGCAGTTTCAGGATGTCGATCACCTGTTCCGCGTCACCCCAGGAAAGACCGCTGGTGGGCTCATCGCAGACGATCACGGTAGGTTCAAAAAGCAGTTCCAGCGCGACATTGAGGCGTTTTCTTTCTCCTCCGGACAGCATCGTGCGGCGGGGCTCTCCCACCTGGGTATCTTTACGATGGCTGAGATTTACCTGATGAAGGAGGTTTTCGATCTTTTGCTTCAGCGAGGCAGCTGAGATATTGGGCAAGCGCAACCTGCCACGGTACCAGAGGTTTTCGTATACGGTCAGATTGGGATAGAGCAGATCATCCTGAGGCACGTAGCCAAAAAACTGTGAGTAGTAGCTCAGGTTGTTGTAAAGGACCTTGCCGTCGATCTTGACCTGTCCGTAGGTGGGTACGAGCTCGCTGGTAATCGTCTTTACGAGCGTTGATTTCCCACAGCCTGATTGGCCCAGGATGCCGATCAGTTCTCCTTTCCGGATGTTACAGGAAATACCGTCGAGGGCCAGCTTGCCATCCTGGAAATAGTGTTTGACGTCCTGAATCGTGAGGCTCTGCACCTCAAAGGGGGTCTCCACCAGATCGTAGAAGCCGTTGATGCGGAAGTTGCGGCGGGCGATGGTGAGGATGTCGGTATTGAGTTTAAACTGAGTGAGTTCCTTCACCCGCTGCTGATTGTGGAAGATGGTCCATCCACGCTTGGGGGGATGCAGGTAGAACTTGCCTTTTTCCACTTCAATTCTGGCAATGGCGCGCTCGGTCTCTACTCTGGAAAGATAGAAGAAATCCCGCTCGGCGATCAGAAACAGCTCCCTGGGCACCATCGTATCGATTCCAATGCTGGAGCGCTCCCTGATCACGTCTCTCACTGTGAATTTGGCATAACCCTGAATTTGCAGGACATCATCGTAAAAGAGCTCCAGTTTGCGCCCGTGAACCAGCTCTTTGTCGTTGACGGTGATCGTGCCCCCGTTTACCAGAATCGAATATTGATGCCGGTGCCGGCTGATCAGGAAATCGTAGTCTGGCTTCTTGAACTCGATATCATCATCATCTTCGGCCACACGGTAGATTTTCCAGAGGCTTTCGATATCATAGGCCAGGCCCCGGACCTCCAACGTCCCTTCCGGTGGTAAAAGGATCACACAAGAGGGCTTGAGGTCCAGTCCGTTGAGCTTGCTCGTACATGAAAACGAGGTGGAAAGAAAGAGAGATTTATCGATGCCGAAGAGGATACAGTCCAGCTCCCCGATGCCGGGATCTTTGAACCGCATGTCTGCCAGAGAGGAAGATCCGATGCTCACATAGTCTGTAAACAGAGAGTCCTGCAGATGCTGATACTGGATGTCGTGCGGGATGGCCACACATTCCTGAATGCCTGATTCAAAATGGTCCATCAGCTCCACAAAAGGCTCGGGACTAAGCTCGAATTTCCTGCAAAGAGCGATAATCCCTGTAAGCTCGGAGATTTCTATGCTGTTGTCGGTATTGGCCAGAATAATGAGGCTGAGGATGATCCTGATCTTGTCCAGGACGTTCAGATGCTGGTTCAGATATTGACTGATCTGGCCAAAATCATCCTCAGTTTCCATGATGTTGCGGACATACACTTCCCAGGAGATATTGACGTCCCTGAACAGGTTGATGAGCAGAGAGTAGAGGATATCGATCTCAGAGGCTGATATTTGGTCTTCGGATTTGATCACATGCACATAGAGGCGCGTGATCATGTCGATGGTCTTTTTTAGCTGGCGATCACCAAGTTTGAGGTTTTTATCACTTTTTGGCATTATCTATCCAATGCGCTGCGTCCGGCACTCATCACATATATGGTATCGGCAAAATCGCTGATGTAGTTCAATCAAGGCTTGCTGATAGACCGCTTTGGAGTTGATCAGTTTCTGCTGGCGGGGATCAGTGTGATCGCTCATCATGCGGATCAGTTGATTGCCTGCCAGGCCGCGGTGTTTGAGATAGGCATCCCGGGTTTCCGCCATAAGCAAGTTGTCAGACGTTTTTTGGCCCCATAAGTAAAAGACCGGCAGACAGATGTTGACGTATATGGAACTCAAGACCCCCTGACCTGGTCTGGGCAGCATCTCTGCTCCCGGCAGCAGGGTTGAGCTGAAGAGCTCTGTAAAACCCTTATCCCATTGTTTTTGAGTGCCTCGGGGATGCAACTCTCTGAGCAGCGAACTTAAAAGGCCATCCTGTGCGTAGCGGTGGACCATGGGTATCAATGCCAGCAACCGGTAAATGGGGTGATTAGCTGGGCGGATCCGGAAAAGCTGCCAATCGATGGAAAGCCTTTCCCCAAAACGGTTTTGAGCTTGCCAGGCCTGCTGCAATATCTCGGTCAACTGATCCGGGACCAATTTCTGAGACTTGGCCAACAAGCCACTGGCAATGGCGTAGATGGCCAGGAGATCAATCATAGAGAGGCCTTCAGCGCTCCATTCGAGCATCCTGGCCAGGGGAATATCCTGGGCCAGTAACAGCATGGCAGTCTTGTTTTTATCATAACCCATGGCCTCAAACAGCCCTTCGTAGAGAATCTGGTCAAAACCGCTGAACATCAGTGAGGCATTGAACCTGTTGACCTTACCCAGAAACCTCTTGAGGCCAATATCGCGTAAGATCAGACCCAGCCTGTCGTTGTCCAGAGCGGACAACAAGTCGCAATAAGCTGGCCGGCCTTTAGGCAGGCGGGGTTGATGCTCGCGCAGCAGCTTGTCGATATCTTCACTGAGCTGTTCTTTCAGCTCCAGGATTTCGATTGCCTCACCATTCTCTTTGATGGTGTAATCGCGGCTGCTGTTGTGTCTGAAAACCACATGCAGAGCCACTTTGTTATAGAAATGATCTTCAGCATGATTGTGAGCATGCCAGTCGGTGGTGAGCTGATGGATCTCCACATCTCCTCTCACCGCGAGACCGTCAATCACGAGTCCTGAGTTTAGAAAGTCGGGTCCGCGATTGGTGTTGTATTGACCGCTGTATCCTACTCTGAGATGCTTCCCGCTCACTGTCACCAGTTCCATCTTCAGGTGCCCGCCATCCCAGATATGATGCAGAAACCGCTCATCCATTAGAAATACCGGTTCAACATCCGGTAGCGCTGACGTGCGGATGCCGATCTGGAATAGGTTTGAGGGCTGTATTTGATGGGACTGCTCAGGATTGATACCAGCTTCATGGATTGGTCTCTGCTGATCCGGGAGCAGCTTCTTCCATAATAGTAGAGTGAGGCGGTTTCTATTCCATAGATGCCCTTGCCCCATTCCACATAGTTCAGATAAAGCTCCAGCATGCGATTCTTGGTCATCAGGACTTCCATGATCACCGTTACCTGAGCTTCCAGGTATTTGCGCAGATAGTTTCTGTCCGTGGTCAGGAAGATGGTGCGGGCTACTTGATTGCTGATTGTGCTGGCGCCAAAACGAATTTTTCCGGAAGTCTTGTTTCGCTTCCAGGCCCGTTTTGCCTCTTCAATCGCAAAACCATAATGCCTGTAGAAATTGCCGTCCTCTACCACGATGGTCATATCGACCGTGGAATCAGGGATCTTTTCCAAATCGATATATTCACGTTTGTGCCAATCAAACCCCCGGATCATATACCTCTGCAGCATCAAGGGAGTGATGGGGGGATTGACGAAGATGTAGAGCAGACAAAAAAACGCGACCACGCCCCAAAAGGCAAGGTGGCAAAACCATAATAGCCTGATAAACCTGATCAGCCAGGGCCGGCGCTTTTTACCGGTCTGTGAGGAGGAGGAAAGTTTGCCCAAACGATGTCCCTGAAGGCTGACCCAGGAGGGCCAGCCAGGACTAAAGATCGAGAAGGGTTATTCTGACTTGTTAAGTTTGTTTACCAAAGCGGCGACGCGAGATTTGCGGCGGGAAGCCGTGCGCTTGTGGATCACGCCTTTTTTGGCGGCTTTATCGAGCTGGGAGTAGATCTTGTCCAGCAGAGCGGTTTTCTCAGGGGCAGGAAGCTCGGACTGCATCTGCTTGGAAAGGGTCTTAAGGGTGCGCTTGACATAGTTGTTGCGCGCCTGTCTCTTCTTATCTGTCTTCATCCGTTTGCGGGGTGCGGCATGTTGTGGCATGGTTACCTCTTTATGTTTATGTAGGTTGTGATACTGGCTGGCAGGGCAGTGGAAACAGTCTGTCAACCATTCACACAGCGCTTGAAGTCATTGGGGCCGGATAGATCCAACCCTGACTCTTCACAGCTCATTAGTGTTTGTCACGAAATTATATGGTTGCCTTTTTTGTCAATACCAATTTTTCAATGCAAGGCGTCCAGCAGTATCCTGGATTGAGATTCTGAGCTCAAAGCTGAGATGTCTCTATCGTAGATCACCCGCTCGCCCAGGCTGTGTCTGCGAAGCAAATCCGCTATCCAGGCCTTGGCGGCAAGCACCTCGTCCCGGTCCACGCAAAGCCCAGCTTGATAAGTGCTTATCAGTATCTCGGCTTCCCCACCCCTGGGGCCGATGGCCAGGATGGGTACTCCCACCCCCAGGTATTCAAACAGCTTGGTGGTCAGCATGCCCTCAAAACCTTCGTAGCGATTGATCATCATAAGCAAAAGATTTGATCTGGCCATTTCGACCAGGGCTGTTCCATGCGGCAGATATCCGATTGTCTCAGAAACGTCCCCCAGGCGATCATCAATGGAGCGTTGTTGTTCCGGACTGAGCCTGGAGCCGATAAACCGCACCCTGATGCTTGGAAGCTCCCTGAAATCCGCGAGGATAGCAAGCATGGTCTCCAGGTCCTGCCCAGCGGTGATTTGGCCCACATAACTGATCAAAAAATCCTGAGGGCCTGGCGCAGTGATGCCAGCCGTGGGAATTGTCCCGGCTTCTTCTTTGGCTCTCTTGATCTCCTGGGGGTCGAAGCCATTCATCAGCAAGAGTTTCTTGCCCTCTGGAAGATTGTTGAGCAGATAACGGGAGATCACCAGATTGAGATCCGCTTTGCGGCAGACAAGCCCTTCCATGAATTTATGAGCGCTCAGGCTAAGTTGGGAGGGGGGATTGAGATTCAAGTAGTGGATCGTGCTCCAGGGATCGCGCCAGTCAGCTATCCACCTTAGTTTGAAGCTCTTTCTGAGTATCAGTCCCAACAGGTGAGTGGAGTGGGGAGGACCTGTAGTGATCAAAGTCCTGATCCCACGTTCCTGAATGATAGCTTTGGCATCGCGATAAGCGGATGGATTCCAGAATATCCTGAGGTCTGGAATGATGAGATTGAGCCTCACCCAGATCAAGAAGCGCCTTAAGAGAGGGTCTTGCGGGCTGGATTTCAAAT
>JAGOIY010000035.1 GCA_017995405.1 Candidatus Cloacimonadota bacterium | reverse complement strand
CGGGGTCGCGCAATACGGCTTTCGCGAGCAGGTCGGCATAATAAACTGCGAGGCCGGCTTGTTCCAAAAAGGCGCAAAAACTGCTCTTGCCGCTGCCGATATTGCCCGTGATGCCGATGATTAGAGGACGTGGAAGTGATTGAGCGGCCATGGCTTATCCAGCCGCGTCCGACACGATCTGCATCAATTCCTCAAAGGCGACGTTGTTTTGGATCACGCCACCCTGGGCGATGGAAACATGGCCATTTTGCTCGGAAACGATGATGGCAATCGCGTCGGTCAATTCTGAAATACCTATCCCTGCTAAGTGCCTGGTGCCAAAGCGTTTTACATATTCGCTCTTTTTGGTAAGCGGCAGGACGACCTTGGCGGCAAGGATGCGGTCCCCTCTGATGATTATAGCCCCGTCATGCAGGCTGGAGCGGGGATTGAAGATAGTGAGGATGAGGCGCAGAGAGATGCTGGCGTCTATCGGTTCGCCGTTTTGGATATACTCGTTAAGCTTGCGTTTATTCTCCACCACGATCAGAGCGCCCGTCTTGCGGAAAGACATGGAAGACACGGCATCTACCAGCGTGGTAAAGACATTGGTGTTTTCTCGTTTTTTGAAGATTCCCATATCCTGGGAGAGGTTGAAGCGGGCCAGCATAGACCGGATTTCCGGCTGAAAGAGGATGATCAGCGCCAGGATCCAGTAATTGCGCACCGCGCCGAGCACCGCGGAGAGCATCTTGAGATTTACCAGCACCGAGGCCAGATACAATAGAAAAAGCAGCAGAATGCCGGTCAGCAGCTGATATCCACCGCTCTTGCGCACGATGCTGAGCGCCTGGTAGATCAGGAAAGCGATTATGACGATGTCCACCATATCGCGAAACTGCGGAATCAGCCAATTCAAGCTTTTTCCCCCACGATTGCTCTGAGAACTTTGAAAAATTGGTTGTGAGCAAACACGTCGTGCACCCTGAGGATAGCCACTCCCTGCATGGCACCCACCAGAGCGGCTGCCAGACTGCCGGCCAGACGTTGATCCGGCGCGGAGGCAGAAATCGCGTCAATAAAACGTTTGCGGGATGCTCCCAACACGATCGGCAAGCCCAGCTCCGCGAATCTGTGCAAAGCCCCCAGCAGGGCCAGATTGTGTTCCGCCGTTTTTCCGAAGCCGATTCCAGGATCCAGAAACAGGCGTTCTCTGGCAATCCCATGGGCCTCGCAAAACTCGATCCGCTCTATAAAAAAACCCTTTATATCGTTATACAGATCGTCATACCGGGGAGCCACTTGCATCGTTTCAGGCTGGCCCCGCATGTGCATCAGGATGACATCCACCTGGGGAAAGCCGGCCAGCAGAGGCGCCATATCGGGATCGTGACGCAAGGCGGAGATGTCGTTGATGAGATTGGCACCCTCCGCGATACAGGCTTCAGCGGTCCTGGCGTGACGGGTATCGATGGAAATTCTGGGGCGGGGATGAAGTCTGCCCAATGTTCTGAGAACGGGCAGCACGCGTTGAAGCTCCTCTTCCACAGATACTTCCAGCGCTCCCGGCCGGGTGGATTCACCTCCCAGATCAATGATCCCGGCTCCCGCTTCCAGCAGGCTGCGAGCGTGTTCCAACGCCCGCTCAGGATCGTTGAACATTGCTCCGTCCGAAAAAGAATCGGGAGTGAGGTTCAGAATCCCCATTAAAGCGGGCATCTTGAACTGGGACAGAGGATTGGCACTCATCATCAGGGGCTGAATTTGATCGTGATCTGATAGGGCTTGTCGGGATCGGGACGACCCCGGAAACTGAAGGTCATATCTTTGAGGACGGAGATGGCCTCGGCGTCAAACTTGCTGTTTTGGGATTGAATTACGCGGATGGAGCTTGCAATCAACCGGGCGGACATATCGACGCTGAAACTCAGTTTTACTTCCCCGTAGTCGCCAAAAGAGTGAGTGCGGTGTTTGGTGTCCGTGCGGATCAGTTTGCCCCCCTCGAGGTCTGATTCCACGGAGCCGGGGCTGTTGTTGGCGGGGATACCGGACACCGTTTGCCTCAGCGCGTCCGTGACCTGGGGATTGCTTCTCAGGGAAGGCGGGGCCTTGATCGCTGGCTCTGTGGGGGTGTATACTGGAGCTTCCACCACTTCGCTTTCTGACAGACGGGGAGGGCCGATATCTTCGGCTTTGGGGGGATTGAGTGGCGCGCTGGGCCTCACGGATGGCGGAGCTTGCCTCACAACCGGTTTCACAGGGGTAGACTGCATCGGCAGGCTGGCTTGTTCCGCCGCCGGTTCTGAAACCTCTTCCACTATCTGCTCTTCAACCACGGGTTCGCCCCAACTGACTTCATACCAGGGTTCCCGCTTCATCAGAGGCAGGTAGTAGAGCATCGTGATGATCAGCAGGACAAGATGCAGCCCGGCTGAAATGGCAAGAGGCAGGTATTGACGGTATCTATCTGGCATTACCTGGTTCCGGGCGCTCGGTAGCCACGAAAATCCTTTCAAATCCGGCGTTGCGGATCACGTCCATGAGCGTGATGATCTTCTGCAGTTCGGTCTGCTTTTCCGCCGAAAGCCTCACCACCTGGTCCTTGCTCACAAACTTCTCCTTCAGCGCCGGCTCCAGATTCATCAGAGTGTAACGCTTGTCCAGCAGCAGGATGGAGGCGTCGTGCTCATAGATCACGTGCAGCACCTGTTGGGCTTGGCGCTGTGAGGAGGTGGAGGACGGCAGCTTGATCGGCAATCCGGTCTGCGACGCGAAATTGGAGGATAGCAGCAAAAAGATGATGAGCAGGAAGATAACATCCGTCATGGAGATCAGCACGGTGGTGCTGATTTTTTTGCTGGACGTTGTGATTTTCATGATCTACTCATCCGTTTTCTGATAGCGGATCACGTATTCAATGGCTTGTTCCTGCATTTCCTTGGCAATGTTCTCCAGATTTACCACCAGGTCGTTGTAGAGGATGATGGCCACGATGCCCACCACCAGACCGCCGATGGTGGTCAACAGAGCTTCCCAGATACCGCCAGCCAGGATGTTGATGTCGATACCGTTCTGGCTCTGGCCCTGAATGTTCATAAACACTCTCACCATTCCGATCACGGTGCCCAAAAAGCCGATGAGGGGAGCGATAGCGGCAAACGTAGACAGCCATCCCATACCGCGTTCCAGCTTGTGAAGCTCATGATTGGCGGTGGATTCCATGCTTTCTTTGATGAGGGCGATGTCTTTGGAGTTGGAGTTGTAAAGCTTGTTGAGCATGGCCCCCAGCGGAGAATTGCTGCCGTAGACTCTCAGGATGGCACGCACGTTATCCAGCTTATCCTGTTGATGCAGCGAAGACTGGATCTTGCGGTTGGAATTGCGCACCGATCTCAGGAGGCGATATTTTTCTATCACGATGGCGATCACGGCCACGGAAAGCAGCAACAGCACATACATGAGAATGCCGCCCCGCAGAAACAGACTGAAGACTGTCATATAGTTTCCTGGTTTACACTTGTGAATTTGAGAAGGCGAGCGGTAAGGACAGCTACCGCCCGCCGTGACGATAAACTAGGCTGGCAGAGAGATACTCCACCGGCCCTCAGATTGTGTGATCAACCATGCTGCTGCTGGAAAGCGCGCATGAATTCACCCAGCGCGTGCGCGGCGGGCAGGGGCAATGAGTTATAAGTGCTGGCCCGGCAGCCACCTACGTCGCGATGGCCCTTCAGACCGATCATGCCGTTTTTCTTGGCTTCAGAGATGAACTGAGCTTCCAACTCCTCAGTGGGCATGCGGAAGGTGATGTTCATCAGAGAGCGGTCCGCGACATCCACGGTGCCTTTATAGAAGCCGTTCGAGGCATCGATGGCATCATAGATGTATTTGGCTTTGGCGATGTTGTTTTGCTCGATTTTGGCAAGGCCGCCGTAGTTCTCTATCCATTTCAGCACCAGGCCGATCATGTAAATAGTGAAGGTGGCGGGAGTGTTGTACATGGAGCCGTTCTTGGCATGCAACTGGTAATCCAGCATGGAAGGCTGGCCTGGAATGGCCTTTTCGAGGAGCTCCTTTTTGATGATCACGACGGCAGTGCCGGAAGGACCAACGTTTTTCTGCGCGCCGGCATAAATCATGGAATAGCGCTGCGCGTCGATCGGCTTGCTCATGAAATTGGAGGACATGTCGGCGATCAACGGAATCCCGGCTGGGACCTGCGGGTCGGTCTTCCACTCGGTGCCGAAGATGGTGTTGTTGGTGGTGATGTGCAGGTAGCTGGGATTGTCAGAAAGCTGCCAGCTCTTCGGGATATAGCTGAAGTTACGGTCTTCGCTGGTGGCGGCGACGTGGACGGTTTTGCCGATCTTCTTGGCTTCACCTATGGCTTTTTTGGACCACACGCCGGTATTGATGAAGTTGGCTTCCTTGCCGTCGAAGGCAAAGTTGAGTGGCACCATCAGAAACTGCATGCTGGCACCGCCTTGCAGGAACAGCACTTCATAGTCGTCACCGAGGCCGTAGATGCGTTTGACGGCAGCGTAGGTTTCGTCGATAATGGCTTGATACTCCTTGCTACGGTGGCTCATTTCCATCACCGAAAGGCCCATGCCTTTGTAGTTGAAGAAATCGGCCTGCGCTTCCAGCATCACCTCTTCCGGCAAGACTGCCGGACCGGCGTTGAAGTTGTGTACACGTTCCATATTATCCTCCTGGATAGGTATTTTTGTGTTTTGAGACAAGCTTTTCCGAAGCCTTGTTTTCAGGCAAGAGATTTTTTGAGGGTCTAAAAATATGTTGACGTAAATCCCCCCTCAGGATTTGTGTGTTCGCAGGTTATTTATATGATACACAAGTTATTAGAGAACACGAAAGTCGTGCTGGCATCGGCCTCCCCGAGGCGCCGGGACCTCATGAAAATGATGGGTGTCAAAGCCCTTGTGGTGCCTTCCCACGCTGATGAACCGGATACGGGAGAAGCGCCCCGGGTCCAGGCACTGCGTCATGCCCGCAACAAAGCAAGAGCTGTAGCGGCGCGGGTCGATTCCCATTGTTTGGTGGTGGGGGCGGACACCCTTGTCGTTCTCGATCGGCATCTTTTGGGCAAGCCGGATTCGATAGAACGCGCCAGCCAGTATCTGAGGCTGCTGTCGGGGCGGTCGCATCAGGTTTATACCGGAATCTGCCTTGTGTATCAGGGGCGTTGCCTGCAAGCCTGGGAAAAGAGCAGCGTCACCTTTAAAGCCTTGAGCGAAGAAGAGATCAGGCTTTATGTGGAGACCCAGGAGCCGATGGACAAAGCCGGCGCCTATGGTATCCAGGGCTATGGAGCTCAGTTTATCACCGGCATTAAAGGCTGCTATTTCAATGTGATGGGTTTTCCCATCCACCGCTTTTATCAGCTTTGTCAGGAGCTGCTGGCATGATCATCCACAACGCCAGGTTCTATCTCGACGATAGTTTCGCCAACGACGTCAAAGCCCTCAGGGTGGAAAACGGCATCATTGTAGAACTGCTGAGCACTCTGCCGGCTGGTTTGGGTCCTGAGGATCTCGATCTGGGCGGCGATTATGCCTATCCCGGTTTTATCGACACCCACACCCACAGTTTTTCCGGAGGGCTCTACAGCGGAGGCATCGATCTGCAAGACTGCCAGGATCTTAGCTCCCTCATCAACAGGATCGGGGGGGCCGCGCGTGATTTGGAGCCCGGTGCATTGCTCTTCGCCTGGAACTTTGATGAGAATTCGCTGGCGGAAAAACGCTTCCCCACTCAGGAGGAACTGGACCAGGCAGCCGGAGACAGCCATTTACTTTTGCGGAGGATAGACGGTCACAGCTGTATGATGAGCTCCCACTCCAGAGCGCTGATCGGAGCGATCAAATCCAGCGATGTCATTCTAAGAGGAGAAGATAACGACCGCGCCACCCATTGGTTTCACTCCAATTGCGATGAGACCGGCATCCTGAAGGCTTATCACAGCGCTGCCAAAGTGGCGATGAAAGGCGGCTTCTGCACCGTTCACACCATGATTGGAGACGCCGATCAGAGCATTGATCACTTTCAGTTTCTGCAGGCCAGAAGCTCTGAGCTTCCCATCGAGTATATCCTCTATCCCCAAAGCTTTAACATCAAGGCGGCCATGGCAGTCGGTGCAAAACGCATCGGAGGCTGCATCCTGGCGGACGGTTCCATCGGAAGCCATACCGCTGCCCTGAGCACCAGCTACGAGGACTCCGACACCCGCGGTTCTCTCTATCACGACGATCGCTTTTGGAGAGAGTTTATCACATCCGCCCACCAGCACGGCATGCAGGTCTGCGTCCACTGTATCGGGGACGCGGCGATCCGACAAATCAACACCATCTACCTTGAGCTTCAGCAGAAACATCCTGCCGATCTCAGGCACCAGCTCATCCATTGCGAGCTAACCCCGGATGACCTTGTGGCCCAGATCAAAGCCTCCGGAGCGGTGCCTGTCATGCAGCCCGTCTTTGATCTCCTCTGGGGAGGCGAAAACGGCTTTTATGCCCTCCGTCTTGGAACCGCAAGGGCCGCGCAGATGAACCGCTTTGCCAGTTTTACCGCTCAGGGCGTGAAAGTGACGGGCTCCTCGGATTGGTATGTGACGCCAATGAACGTCGCCATGTCCGTCTATGCCTGTATCCATCACCGCAATCCTTCCGAGCGCCTCACTCCCGTGGAGGCGATCCGCATCTATACCGCCAACGCCGCCTGGCTGAGTCACGATGAACACCGTCTGGGCAAGCTTTCACCTGGTTTTCAGGCCGACCTCAGCGTGCTTGACACCGATCTCACGGCTGCCTTCCACTATCGTGACGTCCAGGTTAAATACATAGTCAAAAAAGGAAAGTCAGTACATGCTTACTCGCCGCATAGCTCTTAACGCCAGCGATCTCAACGCGATCATGGACCTGGAAGCCAGGCTCCATCCTCAGGGAAACCTGCTAGACGCCTATAAACTGCTCTGCCAGTCTTATTACGGCCCCAGCCATATGGGCAAGGATCTCGAAGTGATTCAAATAAGCCTGGAACAGGAGCTTGCAAAGAACCGCAAGCTCTATCAGCCTCTGCTGCAAGATATTGGAAACCGTAAAGGCTTTTATCGCATTTCACTTGACCTGATACCCTTCTTTCCGGCTTGGGGCGAAGAACCCATTCCCGTTTCCAGCCTGCCCAAAAAACTGATCAAGCAGGTTCCAGACGACGCTCAGGTTGCCAGAGTAGCTCAGATGATCCTTGACTCCTGTCTGGAAATGGAGATCGACGTCCGCTCCTGGAAAGCCACCTGGCGCAGGCTGTGGCCTCGCATTGAAGCGCGCTATAAGCCCTCTCCAGAATTGGTAAAAGAGGTGCAGGCGCACGTCCTGGAAGCCTCTATTCCACATCACTCCAGCCCCTTCAAAAGCTACTGCCAGCCCCATTACCGCATCTTGCATCACAAGGTGCTTAAACAAGCCTTCGACATCGATCGCTAGTAACTGGAACTGCGTTTTGGAAAAGATCAGAGTACGTTTCGCCCCCTCCCCCACCGGATGGCTGCACATCGGCGGACTCCGCACCGCCCTCTATGACTATCTTTTTGCCCGTTCACTCAAGGGGACCTGCGTGCTCAGGATCGAGGATACCGACAGATCCCGCTATGTGGAAGGAGCGGTGGAAAACCTCATCGGCTCGCTGCGCAAACTGGGCCTCGATTACGATGAAGGTCCTGGCTTGGGAGGTGATTATGGCCCCTATACCCAATCCGAGCGGCTGGAGCTATATCACCGTGAAGCACAGAGGCTACTGGAAAGCGGCCATGCCTATTACTGTTTCTGCTCTCAGGAAACACTTGAAGAAATGCGGGCTAATCAACAAGCCAGCAAGGAGTTCGTTAAATACGACCGCCGCTGTCTGAAGCTCTCCCGGCAGGAAGTGGAAACGAAACTGGCCGCGGGAGAAAAACACGTGCTCAGGCTCCGCATGCCGGATGAGCGCAAGTTTGGCTTTGACGACCTGATCCGCGGACATGTGGAGATGGATGCCTCCCAATCCGACGATCAAGTGCTCCTGAAATCGGACGGCTTTCCCACCTATCATCTTGCCGCCGTTGTGGATGATCACTACATGCGGATCTCCCACGTGATCAGAGGCGAGGAATGGCTTTCCAGTACCCCCAAACACATCTGGCTCTATGAATGCCTGGACTGGCAAGCCCCGCAGTGGGTGCACTTGCCCCTCATCCTCAATCCGGACCGCAGCAAGCTCAGCAAGCGCATGAACGACGTCTCCGTGGAAAGCTATCTGCAAAAGGGCTATCTCAAAGAGGCCCTGCTCAATTTTATCGCGCTGCTGGGATGGCATCCTGCCGACGATAGAGAGCTCTACAGCCTCGCGGAACTGTGCGAAATCTTCAGCCTGGAGCGCGTAAACAAAGCCGGGGCGGTGTTTGACCTCACCAAACTGGACTGGATGAACGGACAATATCTGCGCGACTTGCCCCTCGAGACTGTCGTGGAACGCTCGCTGCCATTCTTTGTGGAACAAAATCTGCCCATCCTGGAAAAAGAGACGCTGAAGCGCATGGTTGGAGCGGCCAGGGAACGCTGCAGCCTGCTTTCAGAGATCCCCTCTTATTGCCGGATGTTTATCTCCCCCAATGCTTTGGAAGGAGAAGACCTGCAGAGCGTCCGCTCTGATAGTGCTCAACTGGTGCTGTCCTGGTTTTCCACCCAAATCCCCGCGGCCATGCCTCTAAACCCTGAAAAAGTGGAGGAGCTGGTCAAACGTGGGATCGCCGAAACCGGACTGAAAGGAAAAGCCTTCTACACCCCGCTGCGCCTCGCTTTAATCGGTCAGGCCCACGGTCCCGATCTCCCCAGCACCTTTGCCATCCTGGGCGATGAGGAAGCCCTGAAGCGCATCAGATCCTGGCTTTAGATTGACCCCTGGCCCCGGAAGCTTTCGCGCCTCATGAGCTCCGGACTTTTATCACTCTGCTTCTGCCCCTGGAGGCTATCCTGCCAAGGCTGTGAACTCCTGGAGGGGTAAAATCACTCCAAAACTCGCCTGCCAGCATGCCATCAAACCCGCCAATCCTAAGTCCACCTACCCGTCGCTGAGATCAATCTTGCGAGACTTAAATCCATATCCCAGTACGTCATAGACATCGGTGAGGATCATAAACGCGTCCGGATCGCAGTCTTTGACGATATCGGTGAGCAGCGGAACCTGCCTTCGGTTGAGCACGCAGAAGAGCACGTCGATCTCTTTTTTGTCATAGCCGCCGAGGCCTTTGAAGAAGGTGACGCCGCGGTCCAGTTTTTTATAGATTTCTTCCTTGATTTCGTCCACTTCCTGCGAGATAATGTAGGCCCCCTTGATGTATGGCAGGCCTTCCGAGGCGAGGTCGGTGATTTTGGTGGTGATAAAGAGGTTGATATAGCCCCAGATGAGGATTTTGGGATCACGCAGGAAGATCGCCACGGCCAGAATGATGCCAGTTTCCACGATGTAATAGCCACTGCCAATAGAGATTCCGGCTTTTTGCTTGATAAGGGCCACGGGTATATCGGTGCCGCCGGTGGAGCCTCTGAAGCGGAAAATGATCCCCAGTCCCAGGCCCAGCATCACAGATCCCGCGATCGCGGTCAGCATCATATCTTCTGGTCCCAGCATAGCATAGACGGTACGTCCGTTTACGATGTGGGTATATTTTGCCAGGTCCGCTATCAAACCCAGTTTGTGGAGCATCGGATAGCTCATGAGATCGGTCATGGCAGCAGTTACCAGCATGCCATACAGAGACTTGGCCCCAAAGGACCGACCGATGAAGATAAAGCTGATCACAAAGAGGGGGAGGTTGATGAGGATCATGCCTACGCCGTTGGGGATCCCGGTGTAGAAAGACAGGATTTGGGAAATACCTCCCACGCCGCCGGGAGCGATGTTGTAGGGCAAGAGAAACCAGGAATAGCCTATGGCAAAAAACACTGCTCCGAAGATAATCCCCGCCAGATGGGTGATTTCCCTTCTGAGGCGTTGCGCTTTGGTGAGCTTGGTCACTTGATCTCCTTTCACTTGACGGTTATCGCTTGCTGAGAATTATGGCGCGTTCGTCAGACATCCGTCGAAACGGATCCCGACGCTGAAAAAATCTACAGGAAAAGACTAATGAACATAGACATCAGACTTAACGGCATCCAGCACAGCATGATCGAGCTGGAAAACCCCAAGCCGATCGCGGCTGTGATCCGCGAAACGGACATAAATCCGCATAGCGTGTTGTCCTACAAAATAAACCATACCCAATATGTCAATGACGAATATGTGCTGCAGCAGAACACGATGGTCAACTGCATCACCATCCGGCATCCGGAAGGCTTTCGCATCTATCAGGACAGCGCAATCTTCATCCTCGGAAAGGCTTTGTATAACCTATTGGGAGACAAGCACTCGCTGGTGATCGAACACAGCGTGGGAGACGGCGTGTTTTGTGAAGTGTTTGGCACCGACAAGTTTACGGAGCAGGACTGCGCCCGGATCAAACAGGAAATGCGGGTGATCGTGGAAGCCGATCTGCCGATCGACCGTGAGGAAGTCAAGCTCTCGGAGGCCTTGGATATCTTTATGAATATGGGCCGCAAGGACCTCCAGAAGAATCTTCGCTACACCTACCGGGACAGCGTATCCATTTATCGCTGCGGCAGATACTACGATTTCTACATCCGTCCGCTGGCAGACCGCACCGGCATGATCGACGAGTATGACATCGTCTATCAGGCCCCGGGATTTATCCTCAGATTCCCCTCCGGTAAAGACCTCACGATTGCCAAACCCTTCAAGCTGCCGCAGAAGATCTTTGCCCTGCATCAGGAACACGATAAGTGGCTGGATATCCTCAACGTGCACAATATCACGGACTTGAACAAGCTGGTAGACAACTATGACATCTCGCAGTTCATCCTGGTGGAGGAAGCGCTGCACGAGAAGAAGATCGCCGAAATTGCCTCCAGCATCGTCAAGAAGCCTAAAGTGAAACTGATCCTGATCGCGGGACCCTCCTCTTCCGGCAAGACCACTTTCGCCAAACGGCTGTCTGTGCAGCTGCAGGCCTCTAAAAAGAAACCCATCGTGCTGGGGATGGACGATTATTTCATCGATCGCGACCGCACCGCCCGCAAGGAAAACGGCGATTTTGACTTTGAGTCCATCTATGCCATGGACCTCGAATTTCTCAACCAGCAGCTCACCGATATCCTTGCCGGCAAAGAAGTTGAGCTGCCTATGTATGACTTCACCAGAGGCCTGCGCAAACGCAGCAACAACTTTGTGAAGCTGGGCAAAGACGACGTGCTGGTGATGGAAGGCATCCACGGGCTCAACGATCTGCTCACGGCCTCGGTGCCAGCCTCCAGCAAGGCAAAAATATACGTGAGCGCTTTGAATCAGTTGAACATAGACAACCACAACCGCATCCCCACCACCGACTGCCGGCTGCTGAGAAGGATCGTGAGAGACCATCAATACAGAGGCTATTCCGCCACCGAGACCTTGCAGAGATGGGTGGACGTGCGCGAAGGCGAAGAGAAAAACATCTTCCCCTATCAGGAAAATGCGGACTATATGTTTAACAGCAGCCTCACCTACGAGCTGGGTATCCTGCGCAAACACGCCTGGAAACTGCTGCAGGGCGTCTCCAAAAACAGCTCCGCGTATATGGAATCACGCCGCTTGCTGCATCTGCTTTCTCATATCAGGGATATCCCGGACGCGCTGATCCCCTATAACTCCATCATCCGTGAGTTTACAAATGGCTCGATCTTCCGGTACTGAGTTTCGTGAAGAGTGAAGAGTGAAGGGGTAAAAGTGAACCGGATAAAAGTCCTTTCTGAAGACGTCCGCAACAAGATCGCCGCCGGGGAAGTGATCGAGCGTCCCTCTTCTGTAGTTAAAGAACTGGTGGAGAATGCTTTGGATGCAGGAGCCACGATGATCACCGTTGCCGTGGAAGCGGGCGGCAGAGATCTGATCCAGGTATCCGACGACGGACATGGCATGAGCCGTGACGACGCCATGCTGGCCTTTGAACGTCATGCCACCAGCAAGATCAGAACAGTGGAAGACATCATCCATATCGGCTCCCTGGGCTTTAGAGGAGAGGCTTTACCCAGCATCGCCTCGGTGAGCGAGCTCAGCCTCATCACCCGCCAAACAGCAGATCAAACCGCCACCCGCGTCGATTTTTCCAACGGCAGGCTCCGCAACGTCGATCAGACGGCCTCCAATCCAGGCACCAACATCACCGTAAAGGGGCTTTTTAAAGCCCTGCCCGCCCGCAGAAAGTTTCTCAAAAGCGCTCAGACGGAGCTGCGGCACATCCTCAAATACTTTCATTATCAATCCATTCTGTGGCCATCCATCAGTTTTAGGCTCATCTCGGAGGGCAAGACCCTCCTGAACTATATCGGCACCCGGGACCGGCGACAGCGGATGGCGGAAGTGTTTGGCAGTGGCTTCTTTGAGGACGATGTGATCCCGGTGCAGACAGAGCGGGAAGGCTATGGTGTGGAAGGCTACATCTTCGGTCTGGAAGAGCGGCGCGACAAGCTCATCGACATCCAATATACTTTCGTAAACGGCAGATACATCAGCGATAAGACCCTCCGTCATGCCATCCGGAGTGCTTACGAACCCTTCATCCTCAAAACCCGTGTCTGGGCCAAGGGTTACACGCCGCCCTATATGCTGTTTATCACGGTCCCCCCGGAACAGATCGACGTAAACGTCCATCCCGCCAAGCTGGAGGTGCGCTTCAGGGAGCAGCAGAAACTCCACGCTCTGGTGCACGGCACACTCACGGATGCCCTCACGGATTATGAGAACGCCATTTTCGCCAGCGCCAGAGACAAGTTTCATCAGGCCGCCGCGGTTTCGGAAGCCTCGACTCTGGAACAAAGCATCTATCGCAGCCGGGTGGAAGTGCCCCGTTATTCCAGCTACAAGAAGGAGTTTGGCGAGCTCTGGCAGGATGACCTCTTTGCTCCACCGCTGCGCAAGGATGTGGCCTTGGATTCCGATGCGGCAAACGGGAAGGTTTCCGGTTCCGCGAGAGATGGAGAGGAAGGCACAGAGGCAAGCGGGGACGCTTACGGCTCTCCACGAGAGGTCACAGAGGGAAACGGGGACGTTTCCGGATCTAAAAAAGAGTCCACTCCCCCACCGCAGTATCGTATCCTGCTCAAGAACGAGGAAGACTACATCAACCCCTGGCAGCTCCACAACAGCTATATCTTTGTTCAGGTGGAAGATGGCCTTGTGATCATCGACCAGCACGCGGCCCACGAACGCGTCATCTATGAAAAGCTGATCCAGAGGGCTCACGGCGCTCCTCCCATCCGACAAAAACTAATAGTGCCGCTGGTGGTGGACATCCCTCCATATATCGCTACCGATATCCGCGAGTTGGTGGATCAGAATATGGAACTGCTTGAGAAGACAGGCTTTGTGCTCAAGAAATTCTCCGGTTCGTCGCTGGTGGTGGAAGAAATCCCCGCGGAGCTTTCCGACTGGCAGGGTGGCAAGATCTTTATCGACATCCTCAAACAACTGGAATCCGAACTGGAAGAGAATCAGGATTTTAGAGATTCTTTGGCCAAATCGATCGCCTGCAAAGCCGCTATCAAAGCAGGTAAGCCTCTCACCCGCAGAGAAATGCTGGCGCTCATCAACGACCTCTTTGCCTGTCAGACTCCCTTCTTCTGTCCGCATGGCCGGCCGCTGATCATCAAGATGACCATGCAGGAGTTCGACAAGAAGTTCAAGCGCCTGCTATGATCCCGCTCGTCACTATCCAGGGTCCCACTGCCTCAGGCAAGTCAGCCCTGGCCCAAGCCCTTGCAATGGCTTTTGGGTCCGGTATCATATCTGCCGACTCCCGCCAAGTGTATCAGGGACTGGATATTGGCACCGCCAAGCCCACTCTGGAAGAGCAGCGCCAGGTACCCCATCATCTTATCGATATTATTGATATCAAAGAGGTTTACGACGCTGGAAGCTTTGCCAGGGACGCGGCCGGTCCGATCCGTGAGTATGCCTCCAGAGGTTTGATACCTATCGTTTGCGGAGGAACTGGCCTCTATGTAAAAGCTTTGCTGGAGGGGATTTGCGAGCTACCGCGCATCCCCGGCAGCATCAAACTGAGCCTCAGCGCCAGAATCGCCCACGCTGCCACTCCGGAAGATAGAATCAAACTGCTCAACGAGATGCACGCCGAGCTGAGAGCGATCGATCCCGAGTTTGCCGCCAGGGTGAGCGTCACTGACCCCCAAAGGATCATCCGCGGTCTGGAAGTCTGGATGGCGACTGGCATCCCGCTCAGCGAGCATTGGCGACGGCAGCAGCCCTCCGAAACCTATAAAACCTTCAATATTCTGATCATGCCCCCCCGCGATCAGCTCTATAAGCGCATAAATCTCAGGATGGCCCAGATGCTTGAATCCGGGCTGATAGACGAGATCAAGAGCTTGTTGGAGCAGGGCTACACATGGAGCGATCCAGGGCTTAACAGCTTGGGATACAAAGAGTTTAAGCCATATCTTGAAGGAACATGCTCTCTGGAAGATGCCATCAATCTGGCAGCCCAGCACAGCCGCAACTATGCCAAAAGGCAGGTCACATGGTATCGCAAGCTGGATTTCGATTTGACAATTGCATCAAACGAGCTTAATATGTCTGTGTTAGAATCAAGGATTAGAGAGGTACTGAGCCTTATCTGATCCTCCCAAAAAGGAAACACAGATGTTGGTGATCGCCAAAGTGGCGGATTATGAGATTACCGAGCTGGAGATAACTTCGGAACTCGTTGATCCGCAAGCAGAAACAGAGCAGATGAGACGGGAGAGGATTATCACTCTCACCCGCCTGATCGATAGCTGTCTCTTGTATCGGGAGGCCCAGTCTCAAGGCATTGAGGCCGATGAGGATGAATTTGACATGGCACTGCTCCAGAGCCTCGAAGCGCTGGATGACTCCGGAAACGGCTCTCCCCTCAGCAGCGGCGAAGCTAAAGCTCTGGAAGACAAGATCACCCGCAAGATTGTGGTCCGCAAATACATCCGCCAGCTCTGCGGAAACGCGCTGGAAATCGATGAGACGCAGCTGATGGCTTTTTATCAGGACCAGATTGAGTTGTTCAGCGATCCCGAAAAGGTGAGAGCCTCTCACATCCTGATCGGCAAGGGCAGTGCCAATGCCGAAACCAAAGCCAGACTGATCAGGCAGAAGATCGGCAACGAAGATGATTTTAACCAGGCCTGTTCAGAGTGCTCCGACTGCCCCAGCAACATGCGCTGTGGTGACCTGGGCTACTTTCGCAGAGGGCAGATGATTCCTGCAATCGAAGAAGTGGCATT
>JAGOIY010000034.1 GCA_017995405.1 Candidatus Cloacimonadota bacterium | reverse complement strand
AGGCACACAGGTTGCAGCGGGTGCACAGCTCTGGATTTACGATGATGTCTGGCATAGGTGGATATCCTTGATAAGATTGAATATTTGTAAGTTAAGAGCGTGAATAATCGGTAGCACTGGCTTCAGACTTCAAGCAGCACGAAGACAATTATCTCGCGGGTGTGCTGGTTGAAGTCCAAGCGGCCCGCAAACTCGCAGCCATATATACTCTTATCGTGGCCGCTTGAACTCCAACGGGTCGCAAACTCGCAGCCATATATACTCTTATCGTGGCCGCTTGAACTCCAACGGGTCGAAATCCAACGGGGCTATGTAAGTCTCTGGTTTCGTTAGTTTTGGCACAAGCTCTGAAGCCAGTGATCCAATATGCGCAATGGTCTCAGAGGGCTTGAGGAATCCTGGCCCGGCACGCAAGAGACGCGTACTTCCCTAGGTGTAAGTGGCCCGGTTCAGTCCTTCTCTACTGGTTTTTTTTGACGATCAGCTTGTTACCATCGATTTCCAGCACTTCGATCTTGAGGCCCTGCGCGAGGGGCTGACCGTCTTCACTGACGGCGGTCCATTCCTCCCCACCGACCTTGACCACGCCTTTGCCGTCTTGGGGAATATCTTTGGTAATGAAGCCCAGCTTGCCTTTGAGGGCATAGACGTTGGTCTCGCTGCCGGGATGGGAGAGGACCTTTTTACCCAGTTTGCGCATCATCAGGAAGCTGATGAAGCTGAAGACGGCAAAGCAGAGCAACTGCCAGATGATGCTATCTTCCACAAAGGGCAGCAGGCTCATCACGGCTGTGAGGATGGCCCCGATCCCCAGGGCCAGAAAAAAGAAGGCGGGATCGAAGATCTCGATGATCACGAAGATGATCCCCAGGATCAGCCAAATGTGCCAGGGGGAAAGTCCAAACATGGTAACTCCTCTTATTCAGGCCCGTTGTCTTTGGGCTCTGAGGATGATTCCTTTTCTTTGTAGATGCGCTTGGTCTTGCGTCTGGAGCGGCCGTAACCGTAGCGGGAATAGTATTTGCTGGCGTATCCGGAATAACCGCCATACTGATAAGCGCCACCCACGCCACTCATGCCGAGGCCTTTTACGCCCATCATGGCAAGCAGATACATGAGGAGGCGGGTGCCAAAATAGACCAGGATGATGCCCACGAAGCAGATGCCCAGCCACTTGAAGAAAATGGTCACGAGGCTGCGGACGGTGGACATGGCATTGCTGCTCTTGAGAGCGGGGATGATGCTCACATAGACCAGGTAGCTGTCTCCGCGCTGGAGAGCTTCCAGCTTTTGCTGGGTGAGCTTGATCTGGACCCGCAGGGATTCCTTGCGGCGCAGTTCAGGATCCGAAGGCACTCTGATCTTGTCCAGCTCTGCCAGGTCCTTTTCATAGGAAGCGAGGTTGGCGGCTTCGATGTCGTAGTTGGTGTTTACCAGAGAAGTATCCACCACTTCCATTTCGGCACCGATGTTGCCAATCTTGCCCAGCTGCTGTCTGAGATTGTCCAGGGCTGGTTTGCTGAGGCTAAACATATAGACGCCGTAGTTGGAGCGCTTTTCGCGTTTGAGGGTGCGGTTACCGGGAGCGTTGGAGAGCTCGTCCATCTTCTGGAGGGAAGCCGCTATGTTTTGGCTGGAGAGCTCAAAGCTGACTTTATTGAGCCACTTTTGGTTTCTAAACTCGGTTTGGTAGGATTTGAGGTTTACCTGTGATCCGCCCCGGGCCTGAACCTTTGCGTATTCAAAGATTGTGATCGCCATTGCCAGAAATACCAGAAAGATAGCTACTCCGCGCACTCTTTTCTTTGCTTTTTTATCCACTGTTTCCTCTCTATGGGCTATTTATTCATCAGTTCGCTAGCGTGTCTCAGTGAAGCTTCCGTGACGCTGCCGGAGAGCATTCTGGCCAGCTCACGCGGGCGGGCCTCGTCATCCAGCAAGCGCATCGAGACCAGGGTCCTGGTCCCTGTGGCGACCTTGTCCAGGGCCAGGTGCCAATCGGCCACCGCGGCGATGCTGGCAAGGTGGGTCACACACAGGACCACGTGGGCCTGGGCCAGTTCACGGATTACCGCGGCCACGGCTTCAGCGGTTTTGCCACCGATCCCGGCATCGATTTCGTCCAGGATCATCAGACGAGGCTCAAGGCGGCCGGCCAGCACTTTTTTGATGGCCAGCAACACGCGGGAGAGTTCTCCCCCGGAAGCCACGTCTGCCAAAGGCCTGAGTCCAATTCCAGGATTGGCGCTGAAGCGAAATTCACACAGGTCGGCACCGCTTGAGGAAATGGCCGCAAGGTAATCGGACATTAACATTTCACTGCTTGCTTTTTTGTCAATGCTAATCTCAAACCGGGCTTCCGGAATGGCCAGGGCACGGATGGCGTTCTGCAGCTCCGAGCTCAAACGTGAAGCGGCTTCAGCCCTTTTTCTGCCGAGCAGTTCGCCGGTCAGGACAAGCTCGGTAAAAGATGTCTGGATGCTGGCGGTCAGGCTGGCTATCTGACCGTCCAGAGCGTCGAAACTGCCGATCTGGAGGCGTCGTTGTTCAAAGAGATCCAGCAGTTGCGCGATGTCTTTGACGCGGTGTTTGTAGAGCAGGGAGTTGATCTGGTCCAGGCGCAGACGGATGGTTTCCAGACGCTCCGGATCGTCCTCTGAAGCGGAGCAGAGCGCTTCGGTTTCTGGGGCCGCGTCTCCCAGGATTTGCAGGCTGTCCTGCAGGCTTTGAACAAGCTGGGCTACCCTTTCATCGAGGATGCTAAAACGCTCCAGACTGTTAATGGCGGAGCGGATCAGGTCTCTGGCACTGTCTTCCTTTTCATAGAGGTTGTGCCGGACCAGGTCTCCCGTTTCACGGATCTCACGGGTGTGGGAAAGGCGCTCGTATTGATGTTGTAAGTCGATGTCTTCGCCGGTTTTGACAGCTGCGGCTTCCAGCTCTTCCAGTTGAAAGCGGTAGAGCTCGTCCAGCTGGGCGTTTCTTTCCCGCTCAAGCCTGAGCTCTTCCAGCTGTTTGATCCGGGACCTCAGTTGCAGCAGCAGGCTGCCATGCTGCAGGCGGGTCGAGGTGGTGCCGGCAAAGGCGTCCAATACTTCCAGTTGAAAGGAAGCCTGCAGGAGGCGTTGCTGGTCCCGCTGGTGATGAAAATCGATCATGAGGGGGCGCAGTTCTTTCATCACCGTGGCGGCCACCTTGCGGCCATTGATGTAAAACACCGAACGGCCGTTTACGGATATCTGGCGGGCCAGCGTGAGCTCATCTGAGTCCGCATGGCCCAGCTCCTCAAGTTTGGCGATCAGGGAGCTGTTTTTGCCGATCCGGAAATCCGCTTCCAGATAGATCGGCAGGGAAGAGTCATAGGGTTCCGGCACATAGGCCCCGTCTCCAAAGATCAGAGAGATGGCCCCCACCAGGATGGATTTTCCCGCGCCGGTCTCACCTGTGAGGACGGTCATGCCTGGCCCAAATTCGAGCCGCGCTTCCGGCACAAAAAGATAGTTTTGGATTCTGATCGCGCTCAGCATCACTTTCCCAGGTGCAGTTTATTGCGCAGGATGCGGAAAAAGGTGCGGTTGGAGAGTTTGACAAACTCCACCTGGTGGCGTCCGTCGCTCACGATGAGCTCATCCATTTCTTTGAGCTGATGCACGTTCTCTCCATCGATCTGCAGCCAGGCCGGCTCGTGCAGACCGGTTACCTTGAGGCAAAGCTTGTCCGTGGCCGGGAACACCATAGGCCGGATGGAAAGCAGATGGGGGTTGAGATGGCTGACCACGATGGCCCTCATCTCGGGAGTGAGCAAAGGCCCTCCCGCGGAGAGGTTGTAAGCCGTGGAACCGGTTGGAGTGGCGGCAATTACGCCATCACAGCGGGCACTGAAGACAAAGCGTCCGCCGCTGTAGGTGCGCACCGTGATCATGCGAGGGGTCTCGGCTTTGTAGATCACGGCATCGTTGAGGGCCAGGCCCTGAAAGATGAGCTTGCCGTCGCGCCTGAGCTGGCAGTTGATCAGCATCCTGGAGATCAGCTTGTAGCGCTTTTGGATGAGAGTCTGGATAGAAGCTCCCAGCTCTTTGAGGGTGGTCTCGGAGAGGAACCCCAGATAGCCCAGATTGACTCCCAGGATGGGTGCTCCGGTGCGGATGGCGAGAGATTTTGCCCTCAGGATGGTGCCATCCCCTCCAAACACGATCACGCAATCGATGCGTGGCATCTGGCCCCGCTCCGGATCGCAGCATTTGATGTAGTGGGGCAGCAATTCACGCTGAGCGCTGGTGCCCCAAAAGCGGATGTTGAACTGGCTACCGAGCTGTTCCAGCAGCTTGAAGATCGGCACGGGATCGGTGGCAGGATTGAGATAGACGGCAAAATGCTGCATCACAGCGACTCCATGATCCTTAAGTAAGAGTCATAGCGTTCGATGGGGACCACATCTTCCTCGAGGGCACGAAGGACGGCGCAATCGGCTTCGTGGCTGTGAGTGCAATCCCGGAAGCGGCAATGGGGGGCAAAGCTCTCGAAACCGGGAAAGACGTGGGGAATATCAGCCTTGGCATTGGCGTGGAGATTGATGGTCTTGATGCCGGGAGTATCCAACAGGTGGCCTCCAAAGCTCCAGGGGATGAGTGTGGCCTGAGTGGTGGTGTGTTTGCCCTTTTCGTTGAAGGAACTCACTTCCGCGGTGGGAAGTTTGAGGCTGGGCTCCAGGTAATTGATCAGAGAGCTCTTGCCGGTCCCGGACTGGCCGGAAAACACGCTGTCCCTGTCTTTTAATATCTGGCGCAGCTCTTCCATGCCCTCTCCGCTGAGAGTGGAACACAGGATCACGCTGTAACCCATCCTGCGATAGTAGTCGGTGGCTTCTTCCAGGTCTTCGGGATACTCGCAGAGGTCGATCTTGTTGATCACAACCACGGGCTTCAAGCCTTCCAGAGCGGCGATGCAGATATAGCGGTCGATGAGCCCCGGTTTGATCATCGGCATCCTCCAGGATGAAGTGATGATCACCTGATCGATATTGGCGGCAATGACGATCTCTTTCTGAAAAGAACCGCCCGCGTAACGAGACAAGGTGTTGGAGCGCGGCAGAATATGCTCCACCCGATAGATGGGGGCCTGAGAGATGTCCAGCTGGATTCTGTCTCCCACAGCCGCAAGGGCCTGGCTGCCATACAGAAACTGCTTGAGCCTGCCGCTGAGAGTGGCATTGTAATAGGTGCCGCCGCTTTCGATAATATAGGCATAGTTGGAGTGAATTTCGCTGACGCGCCCCTCGATGAGCTCCAGGCCTTCCTTAAAGCTCTCGGCGTGCTTGCTGTAAGCGCGCTGGGTCTTGTAATGAGCGCTTTCGCGTCCCTCATCCAGGACGTCCACATCCGGCAGACTGATGGCTCTCAGCCTGCCGGAATAGGGCGTGGGTTGCTTTTTATCTTTCTGTTTCACGTTTGTCAGTCAACCACAAACGATGGCACTGTCGAATCCATGAGGTCCAAACCAGGTTGTCCGCGGTCCCACTAGCCAGGATACACGGGTGTAAGCTGATTAAAGAGCTCAGCCGCTTCCCTCACTTTTTCCTCGTTGCCAAACACGCAGTAATGGTCTTTGGACATGATGGCTTCGATCATATCGGCATAGGAACGGATATCCGCCACGCTGGTGGACAGCACCTCGTTCCGGATTTGCTGGCGATCGGCCTGGGTGAAGCCCGTAATATAGTCCTCATCGGCTTGAGCGCCAATGGCTTCCGGGATCTTGGGATAGTCCAGAGAGGAGATATCGCCGATGATATACTTGTCCATGTCCCGTTTGGAGCAATCGAAGCTTCGGAGGTAGTCCGGCACGAGGTTGTAGGCCTCCAGGGTCTCACGCAGATTGGGATCGCGGTAGGAGCAGAAATACAGGTATCCCGCCAGGCTGAAATTGCTCATGGCACCGTAAGCGCCACCCTTCACTCTCAGCTCCTTGTAGAGGAACTCATTGGAGAGCACGTTGTTGAGCACTCTAAGCTTGCCTGAATAGGAATAGCCCTTGCGGAAGAAATTGCCGCCCTTGGCGCAGAACTGCACCTGCACCGGAGCCATGATTCCTTCATTGACGTTTAGGGTGTTGAAATGATGTTCCACCGGAGCGTAAACTTCGGAAGAGATGTTGGCCACCACTGGCACCAGATGTTTGAAGGCTTCGGCAATCTCGTCACTGCCCGCGGTGAGGCTGATGATCAGGTTGTTTTGGCTGAAGAAGGTCTTGCGGACCCATTCCAACTCACCGATAATGGCCTCGATATCCTCATTCAGACGGGTCTCCAATTCCACCAGCCAGTGGAAGAACTGCAGCCCCCCACTGTGGTCACGCCACTTGTGGATCTGGCTGAAGGGAGCGAACATGCGGTTGATGGCCACCATCACGCCCTGCATCATCAGCTGGCTTTCCACCCTCGTCTTGAGCTCTCTGATCAGAGTGCGCAGGCGATCGTGGTCCGCGAAGTCGGGCTTGAGGGCATATTCGGCAGCCAGTTCCATGAGCTTGGCGCTCTTGGCAGTCACAGCCTTACCGGCCACGATGTATTTGGGCAGGATGACGTCCGGGTCCTGATAGCTGTTGAGGAGGCTGAAGCGCAGATCGATGCCGCCGGTGTGGATGTCGATCTCGTTGGCCAGATCGGCGTAGGAGTAGTTTTCGGAATCCAGCTTTCCGGCCAAATAGGCATAGAGGGCCAGCCAGGGCAGATCTTCCTCATCGGCGTGGGCGAGGTCGAAATAGGCCTTGAGATACACGATGCCGTTGGTGTTGACCTCGTGCTTCAGAAGGGTAAACTCTTTCCAGACTTCCACTTCCATGGGATATTCAGCCGCTTTGCGGTCGATATCATCCAGGCTGAGAGCGGGAATTCTGGCAATGTCTTCGGGGCTGTCGTCTTCCATCTGCCAGGTCTGGAGTTCCTGGTTAAACTTCACCAGGGCCTCAATCTCAGGCGCTTTCATCTGGGCTTTGCGCTTGGCCAGTTCAGCTTTGAGGGCGCTTTCTTTGGTCTGCAGCAGGCCCGGCACCGGTTTGAAGGTCACGATGCTGTGGTGTTTGTTCTTGATCAGCGCTTTCTCGAGGATGGCCTCATAATATGGTTCCGTGAGGCCTTTGCGCAGATCCTTGAGCAGGGCTTCAAAACGCAGGGGATGCAGCGGATCGGCCCCATGCATCCAGGGCCCCAGCATCGTCCAGGCAAAATACAGCCCCTTGGGAAAGTTGTGCATCTGGCCTTCGCGGTAAAAGAACTCCCGGCTGTTGAGCACGGCTTCGATGAGCTTTTTGTCAAAGCCCTCTTTGGCGATGCGTTTGAGCTCGGTGTTGATGAGCTTGACCAGCGGCTGGAGGTTTTCCTCTTTGACGTGCTTGCAGATGATGCTCAGGCTGGGCTGCAGGATGTCTGTATTGGGTGCCGCGTAGGAATCTCCCGCCAGGCCGGACTCCATGATTTTGCGCTTGAGGGGTGAGGCGGTGCTCATCATCAGAAGCTCGCTGAGCACGGAGAAGGCTGCCGTATCCAGCATTTCGGTCTGAGACCCCCAGGTGTAGTTGAGGCTCAGATGATACATCCCGTCCGGAGCTTTATGTTCGTCGATGGGATATTCCACCAGCTTTTCCACCGGTTTGGAGAAGGGCTTTTGGGCCGGCATCACCACCGCTTCGGGATCGCGGTCAAAATGGCTGAGATAGTCTGTATCCATCATCTCCAGCAGGGCGTCGATATCCAGATTGCCATAGACCAGGGTCCTGGAATTGGAGGGGTGGTAATACTTGCGGTGAAAATCCAGAAACTTCTCATAGCTGAGCTGAGGGATCACCTCAGGATCGCCTCCGGAAGAAAGTCCATAGGGCGTATCGGGAAACTGGGCCTGGTTGCTGCCATATCTGATCAGCGCGTCCGGGCTGGAATAGGCCCCCTTCATTTCGTTGTAAACCACGCCTCTGATTTTGAGCTCGCCCTCGGGATCGTTGAGCTCATAATGCCAGCCTTCCTGATGCATAATCTCGGGCTGCTCATAAATGCGGGGAAAAAACACCGCGTCCATATATACCCGGCTGAGATTCATGAAATCCTTATCGTTTGTAGAGGCAACCGGATAGATGGTCATGTCCGATGACGTCATGGCGTTCACGAAGGTGTGCAGGCTGCCTTTGATGAGCTCCATGAAGGAGTTCTTGGCAGGGTAGTTACGCGAACCGTTGAGCACGGAGTGCTCGATAATGTGAGGACAGCCGCTGCTGTCTTCCGGAATGGTCTTGAAAGCCACGCAGAAGACCTTGTTGCTGTCTTCGCAGGCCAGGTGGATCAGCTCGGCGCCGCTTTTCTGGTGTTCATAGACGTGCGCGCTGAGCTTGAGCTCGCCGATCTCCTGGCTGTCCTTGAGGACGAAGCCATGTTTGAGAGCTGGCTTTTTCATCTTTGTATATCTCCTGTAGAGCGGTAACCGGCGGTCCAGGCTTAACTTACGGCCTGGCAAAGGACTCCGGCCCCAACTGCTGTTATTATTATTGCTTTATATAAGGGAATAGGCCTTCAGGACTTGCGCCAGAGCTTCCCGGCTGGCATCCTGGAGGGGACACATCGGCAGGCGGAATTCCAGATTGATCAGGCCCATCATGTGCAGGGCTTCCTTGGCGGGGATGGGATTGGTCTCGATAAACATTACGGAGTTGATGGCCTGGAGCCGGCGATGCTGAACCGCCGCGGAGCTCATGTCCCCGTTCAGACAGGTCTGGATGTGCTCGCTCATCAGTCCGGGTACCACATTGGCGGTCACGGAGATGCATCCTTTGGCGCCGATGGCCATCAGGGGCAGGTTGATGGCATCCTCGCCACACATCACCACAAAGCTTTCAGGGGCGTCCCGAATGATTTCGGTGGCCTGCACGATGCTGCCACTGGCTTCTTTGATCCCCACGATATTGGGATAGGCTTTGGCCAGCTTGACCACGGTGGCGGGAAGGATGTTGACTCCCGTGCGGCCCGGAACGTTGTAGATCACGATCGGGATATCCACCCTGGAGGCGATATGGCCAAAGTATTCATACATCCCGGCCTGAGTGGGCTTGATGTAATAGGGGGTGATCACCAAAGCGAAATCCGCACCCAACTCCTTGGCCTTCATCGTGTTGGCCAGAGTTTGATGGAGGTTGTTGGTCCCGGTGCCGATCATCACTGGCACCCGTCGATTGAGCTTGTGAATGGCAAAGCGCAAGAGGGCATCCTTTTCATCCGAGGCCAGGCCAGCCGTCTCGGCTGTGGTGCCCAAAAGCAGGATCCCGTGGGTCCCCTTGTTCAAATGAAAGTCCAGCAAAGCTTCGAGGGCGGAATAATCCACCTCCCCGTTTTTGAAGGGAGTCACCAACGCGACGTATGAACCTTTCAGCATCATTAGCTCCTTGTTTTGCAAGCTTTTGGCAGCCCGTCCCGGCGAGGCGTTAAATGGTCTGGACTACCATGCTTTACAGATTACAAATTTCATACCAAAAAAGCAGATATCAGTTTTTTAGTCAATAAAAATCGGCAGCCCGGAGCGGATATTCAGCCAATCCCTGTCAGCTTGCCATTCACGCCAGCATGGATATCCGGCCCCAAACGCTGCGTGTCCAGCCGGCTGGGTTCCCAAGCCCTCGTGGATATGACACCCAGGCGGCGCTGTATTCTCCCTCATTTGTTGCCGTGGAGATGCCGTGCGCTCTCCGCCGAAAAACCCGGGAGAGCGCACGGTATCTCTACGGCGGGTGATCAGGCAAGAAAGCGGAGATTGTCTCCCGCAGACCTCAACTGCTATTTCCTGATAAAATTGGAACACAAATTGTAACAGATATCAAGTACTATGAAAGACACACTTCCAAACCAGTTAGGCATGAGCGAATCGGCTTACCAGTATCTGAGAGGCAAAGACAGGTTTTTTGCCTCCCGGGCCCGTTTTGCCAGAATTGTGCTGAACGGAGTGAAGTGTTCGGGGGCCAGCTTCAGCCTCTTTCACGATTTTGCCTCGGATGAGGATCTGCGGCTCCGCTACAAAGAGCTCACCGTGCTGGTGGAGCCTGAAATACTGGAGCGGTTTGGCGGTTTTGAGCTGGATACGGAGCGGTTCTTTTTTGCCACCCGCATCCTCATCAAACCCCGGATCGACGACCGTAACTGCGATTGTAACCATAAGTGTGATAACAACAAAGAGGAATAATGAGAGTATTCAAGACTTTTATCCTGATGATGGCCACGCTGGGAGCCTTGAGCCTGACGGCCGCTCCCCACAAAGCACTGCCCATCCAGGTCAAACAACCCGATGGCAGAGCTTTGACAGTCTATGCCAGCGGGGATGAATTTCACAACTGGCTGCACGACGAAAACAACTTCACGATCGTGCGCAGCGATAACGGAGCCTATGTCTATGCCCGTCAGGATGGCGAAAACGTGGCCCCCACCGGGATGCTGGTGGGGATAGACAATCCCGCTTCCCGGAATCTGGAGCCCGGCATCAATCTGAGCCCCAACCTCATCCGCCAGAAGTATGACAGCCTGGCCCACATGCGGGATTACAGCAACGGCCGCTCTCCTCATACCGGGCAGTTTAACAACCTGGTGATCTATATCAAGTTTGCCGACGATCCGGATTTTTCCAGCCCGATCACTTATTACGATCAGATGTTCAACGAGGAAGGCGAAAACGCCAACTCCATGAAACACTATTTCCAGGCCGCCTCCTACAATCAGCTCAGCGTGGATTCCTTCCACTTCCCCGCTCCCAATGGCAACAGCATCGTCTGCTATGTGGATACCCATACCAGAGATTACTACCGTCCCTACAGCGCTGCCAATCCTGAAGGATACAGTGGCGATAGCCAGCGCACCCAGCGCGAACAGCAAATGCTGATGCGAGCTGTGACCGCGGTGGGACCTGCAATCCCAACTTCACTGGTGATCGATGGCGACAACGACAACTATGTGGACAACGTCTGTTTCATCATCCAGGGTTCTCCGGATGGCTGGAGTGACCTGCTCTGGCCTCACCGCTGGGTGCTCTATGCCGCCGATGCCTATATCCATGGCAAACAGGTGTGGGACTTCAACTTCCAGCTGGAGACCTCGCTGTTTTCCTCCGGCGCTTCGGTGCTCGCCCATGAGATGTTCCACAGCCTCAGCGCTCCCGATCTCTATCGATACGACGACAATACGATCACACCCATCGGCAGCTGGGACCTGATGGCCAGCAACACCAATCCGCCCCAGCACATGAGCGCCTGGATGAAATACCGCTATGGACAGTGGATCACGGAGATTCCCAGCATCACCAGCTCCGGCACCTATACTCTGAGCCCGGTGGCTTCTTCTGCCACCAACAATTTCTATCGCGTCAACTCCTGGCGTTCCAATGAATACTATGTATTGGAATACCGCAAACCCCACGGCATGTACGACGGCACCGTGCCCGGAAGCGGACTGCTGGTTTACCGGCTGGACACCCGTGAAAGTGGAAACGCTCAGGGCCCGCCCGACGAGCTGTATATTTACCGTCCCTATGGCACCAATACCACCACCAATGGAGTGCTTTCTCTGGCCACCTTCTCGGAGCAGAGCGGTCGCACCGAGCTTTCCGAAGCCACCATCCCCAACGGCTTTATGGGCAACAACTCCAGCGGGGGGCTCAACCTCTATGACGTCGGCATGGCGGGAGACACGATCAGCTTCAAAATCAAGATCTCCGATATCCAGCTCACCGCTCCCCATGGCGGCGAAGTGTGGTTTTCCGGGACCAATAAGGTGATTAGCTGGAAATCCAAGATCACTACGGGAACCGTCAAACTTGAATACCGCACCAACGGAGGCGGAAACTGGACCCAGATCATCAACGGCGCTCCCAACAACGGAAGCTATATCTGGTACAACGTTCCGGCTATGAATACCAGCACCGCCCATATCAAGATCACACTCCTCACAAACAACCATGAGGATTCCAACGTCTATCCCTTCAGCGTGATCAGTGAACTGGCAGTGCCGCAAGGCGTCTATCCAGCCAATGGCGCTACTGGAATCCCCACCAATCCTCAGATTTCCTGGCAAAACGTGGCAGGAGCAACCGGCTATCAGTTCCAGCTTTCCATCCATCCCAATTTCGATAGCTACGTGGTGAATGTCCTCAACCACCCCAGCCACAGTTATCAACTCGGTGGCCTGCAGCCCAATACGATTCATTACTGGCGCGTGGCCTCCATTGCGGATGTGGGCATCAGCCCCTTCTGTGATACCCAGAGTTTTTTGACAGGCCTGATCAGCGAGCTTCCATCCATCCCAGCCCTTATCTCTCCAGCCCACATGGCGGTAGGCCTCACCCCTCCCATTACTTTTTCCTGGGTGGCCAGTTCCCTGGCGGAGTCCTATCTCCTGCAGATCAGCACCAGTCCCTACTTTGCCGGTTCCGTGATTGAAGTAAACAACATCAGCGGTACCCAGCACAGCGTCGGCAACCTGGTACCCTATACAGTCTATTATTGGAGAGTGGCCGCCAACAATGTGGCCGGGACCAGTCATTTCTCTCAAATCCGCAGGTTTTCCACTCAGCAATCCAGCGACAGCGACGATCCCGGCACCCCGGTGTTGGACAACGAACTGGGCCCCAACTATCCCAATCCTTTCAATCCCTCCACCACTATCCGGCTTAGCGTCACAGACCTCAGGGCCCCTCTCAGCCTGGAGATCTTCAACGTCAAAGGCCAGCTGGTGCGCCGTCTCCATAGCGGTCTGCCCAAAAGCCCTCGTCTGAGTGTGGTGTGGGATGGCCGGGACGACTTGGGACAGGCCCAGCCCAGTGGAATTTACTATTACCGGATGCGTTCCGGAGCATTTACCGAAACGCGCAAGATGCTGATGCTGAAGTAATTCCTCTTTTTGCAAGGCAGCCCCTCCGGCTAAATTAGCAGTCCACATAGCGGACTGCTAATTTTTTTCTTGCCTTTCTTCCAACCCCGATTATAATATGGGGTAGATATCAACCACGAGCTAATTCAAGGAGGTTAACAATGAAACTCGTACCCTATCGCCGCACCAATGAAATCAGGCCCATGAGCAACATGCTGAGCCTGTTCGATGAGTTCTTTAACCGCGCTTTCGACGAAGAGAGCAACGATGAAAACTTCCGCGCTATGGCCATGGATATCGTGGAACACGATAAAGAATATGAGATTCTGGCCAACCTGCCCGGATTCAAGAAAGACAACGTCAAGATCTCCATTCACGACAATCAGCTGCTGGTGGAGGCCACCTGCGATCAAAAGAAGGAAGACAGGCAAGGCACCATGTACCGCTGTGAACGCTATAGCGGCAGCTATCGCCGCAACCTGCTCCTGCCCGAAAATGCCGATTTCAACAAGATCAGCGCCAAGATGGAAGATGGCGTCCTGCGCCTCATAATCCCCAAGAAAGAACCCTCTCCACAGAAAGAGATCGTGATCCAATAAAGCATCCATACTCCCTCTATCCCAAGGCGTGCCAGTCCGGCACGCCTTTTTGCTGGTTACAGGTCTCATTGCGATTCGCGCTTGACAAAAATCCCGTCCTGTCCTGATAGTGTCCGTCTACCAGTAAACCGAAACGGGAGCCTGATTTGAAGTATTGTCTGATCGTCATCATCCTGACGCTTATCTGCCACTCTGCCGCTTTTGCCGATGAGGCAGAGCGTGATCCGCTCAGCGCGGAGGAGCTTTTCCAGCAGGGACTTGACCTGTTTGAGGGCCAGAAGACCGCCAAAGATATCCCAGCCGCCCTGCAAGCCTGGAAGGACGCGGCGGACAGCAATCACGTGGTGGCCATGTACAATCTGGGAGTGGTGTATGCCAACGGCCTGGATGTGACACCCGATCCCGCCCTTGCCCTGCACTGGTATACCCGGGCCGCGGAACTGGGCAACAGCGACGCCATGTTCAATCTGGGAGTGCTTTACGGCGACCGGGAACTGGCTGAGATGGACAGCCTCAAGGCCATTCATTGGTATGAGCGGGCTGGCGAAGCTGGAGATATGAGGGCCCAGCATAATCTCGGGGTCATGTATGAGTATGGTGATTTGGTGGCCGTGGACAGTCTCAAAGCCGCGTCTTGGTATCTGAAGGCCGCTCAGCAGGGCATGGGCGAAGCCCAGCTCAAAATTGGCCGCTGGTATTGCCAGGAGGGAGTATTTAAGCGCAATCCCATGCTGGCCTATGTCTGGCTCTGGCTGGGCAGCGTGAACTGCCGTAACCAAAGCGGCTGGATATATGAGGATGACCTGCAGGCCTGTGAAGAACTCCTGGACGATTGGCAGATAGAACAGGCCAGAGCTGTGATCGAGGCCGTGATGGAGTGTTATGAACGCAACCGGCGCTAAAGTCCGGTCCATACCCCAAACCGGCACTTTTCTGGCGATATGGGTTAAATCTTGCTACCCAATTAAACACGGAAACTCCTCGCGTATATCCTTTTTTGCCAAGAGACAGATTTCTTGCTTGACAGAAAAGCGGGATGATATGCGTAGTTTTCCTAATGGTGTTTTTGGATGACCACTCCCCGGGGTGGTGATTCGTAAGTTATAGTGTGAAATGAGTTGAATTAGATTTTGTGAATTCCATAGAGACGGCGGGGGCCTTGAATATCCGGGTCCGGGCCAGTTCTCTGTTAATGTGAGTAAACCCTAACAAAATAGGACAAGGAGACAACCTATGAAAAGAAACATTCTTTTCGCGCTGCTGCTGATTATGGGCATCGGCTTCTGCGGCAACGTTTTCGCCCAGATCAACGTCACCATAGGCAATGGAACCGCCACCAACACAACCACTGGCGGACCAGCACCCTATGGCACCTGGTACAAAAATTTCCGCCAGCAGTTCCTCGTACTTGCCTCGGAGATTGAGGACGCGGGCGGCGGACCAGGCAACATCAATTCAGTGGCCTTCAATGTGGCCGCTCTGAATACATGTTCGCCTATGACCAACTACACCATCCGTCTAAAAACCACCACTCAGACCGCCCTGACGACCACCTTTGAAGAAGGGGCCTATCAGACTGTCTTTGTGCAGGATGGTTTCCTCCCCGTCGAAGGATGGAACACCCACACCTTCACAACTCCCTTTGTGTGGGACGGCTCCTCCAACATCCTTGTCGATATAGTCACATCCTTTATCCCTGGTGACTATACCCAAAACGCTTCAGTGTATTACACGACGACTGGCTTCAACAGCTCCCTGCGCTTTCAGAGCGACAGCACCGAAGCCAACACTGCCACCACTGGCTCGGTGAGCACCAACCGCTCCAATATCAGATTCAACATGCAGGCTCTGGTGGTGGATGATCCACCCAACCCGGCCCTCATCGTTTCTCCTCTGGATGGGGCTGTCAACGTCATGACCTCCGCCACCCTTAACTGGGCTTCCGGCGGCGGCGCTCCCACTGGATACAAGGTGCACTTTGGCACCACCAACCCACCCCCCTTCATCCAAAACACCACCGAAACCGACTACGCGCCCACCCTGGCGATCAACACCTCCTACTACTGGAAGATAATTCCTTTCAATGCCGAAGGTGACGCGGTCAACTGCCCGGTCTGGAGCTTCACCACCGGAGGACCGGTAGTGTTGATGACCAACGGCCAGCAGTCTATCCCGGATGCCATGACCTATTCCTTCTACGATTCCGGCGGTCCTGACGGCCAGTATCAAAACTCCGAAAACTACACCTTTACC
>JAGOIY010000169.1 GCA_017995405.1 Candidatus Cloacimonadota bacterium | reverse complement strand
AGCTGGGTATTCAACCCCAGATTGAGGTTCAGCAGGCGAAACTGCTTTCCGGATGGAGTGGTGAGGGTTTCCCATTTAGTCTGGCCATCATAGACGCGCACGGCCAGATCGTGATCGCATTCCTCCATGAACAACAGCAACGATTTCAGGGTACCGGTCTTTCCGGCTTTTACTTCTATTGGGATCATACGGCCGCGCCAGATGATCACAAAATCCACTTCCGCGCTGGAGCTTCTGGCATTGCGAACCCAGGTGCCAAGCTTGAAGCCATGGGCTGAGGCCATGGATAAAAGCTGCTGCCCCACCAGATGTTCCATGGCTACTCCCTTGTAAATGGAATGTAAACCCGTGGCAGTGAAATACTGGTCGTGAATACTGGCCTGGGCATTCACGAAACCGATATCCAGAAACAGCAGTTTGGGACGTTTTCCGAGCCTGGGCAAAGCGGGCATAATTGCTGAAGTGAAGGGGTGGATCAGCGTCACCAAAGAGGCCTGTTCCAGCAGATTGAAGGCATTCTTGACGGCCTGGGCTCTGAAATCCGAAGCTCCGAAATGTTCGAAGCTGATCAGCCTGGTCACCTGAGTGGGCGCTGTCTCGATCAGATGCCGCAAAACGCTGGCCTGATCTGTGCTGATGGCATACTTGACGGCATCATCACGATAGGACTGCATAATACCGTCCAGGACCCTGCGGACTTCCATGATCTTACCGGTATCCAGCCACACCTGAATCGCTTCCGGCATTCCACCCACCAGCGCGTAATCCATAAAACGCTCTCTCAGGAATGATTGGGCCCAATCTGGAAATTGAGTATCCTTCATCAGATCAAGCAGTTGACCCTGGCCGGCCGCCTCCAGATATTCTTCAAAGTTACAGGGATACATCCAGAGATACTCCACCCTGCCGACAGGAATCTCGAGGCGCTTAGTCCTCAGATAGACATCCAGCAGTGAGCCTGCGGCAATCACATACAGCTCCGGCATCTTCTCATAGAAATACCTGAGGCTCAGCAAAGCCTGTGCGGAATGCTGAATCTCATCAATGAACAACAGCACGCGTTTTCCCTGAGGATGGAGGCTCTTCCTGAGCAGGATGAGATTATACAGCGACTGAACGTTCGTGCCATCGATAAATATAGCCCGATCATCCGGTTGTTCCAGATTGAGCTCGATGAAACAGTCGAATTCTTTGCCAAACATGCGCACCGCTGTAGTCTTACCCACCTGACGGGCACCCCGCAGCACCAAAGACTTCCGATATGGCCTCTCAGCCCAGCACTGCAGTTCTGAAATGATCTGACGTTTGAACATGTCTGGCTCCTATGCTTCAATTGATTCAATCAAAATATGATAGCGAATTATGTCAAGGTAATTGTAGCCACCTTCTCATCGAAAGTCAAGGTTGTTTGGGGGTAATACTCATCGAAAGTCAAGGTAATCTATGGGAATTGTGCATCGAAAGTCAAGGTTGTTTGGGGGTGGTTTTGCTAATATGCTTCTCTATCAAGACCTGTTGTTTGTAAGTCTAAAACGCGCGAAGACTATATATGATTGTGACTTAGGAGGGACATTTAGCTTATACATGATGACAATCCTCACCAGTTCGCAGAGCTCTCACTTTCGCTCCCCTTTTTCTTGACAACCACAGCCTCTCTGCAAATAGGTTACTCCACACTATCTGAATCTCTCCAAAGGAGTCAACGTGAAACACTTAACAATTCTTATCGCCCTTACCTTACTATGCCTTGGCCTCGCCGCTTCCGAGCTCGACGGCCAGTGGAACGGCATGCTGGATATCTATGGCACCCAACTGCGCATCGTGGTCCACGTCACCGAAACGGACAGCGGACTGGTGGCCACTCTGGATTCCCCCGATCAGGGAGCTTATGACATTCCGGCCGACAGCATCAGCTTTAAGGACGGTGAAGTGGAGATCGTCCTGGGGTCCCTCAAAGCCAGCTACAAAGGCACTCTGGAGGGTACCAAAATCAGCGGCACTTTCCGTCAGGCCTGGCTGGAACTGCCTTTGGAATTCACCCGGGAAGAGATCGCGGCCCCCAGCTACAACCGTCCCCAGACCCCCGAAGAGCCCTATCCCTATGTGAGTAGAGATGTTAGCTTTGTCAACCCGGAATCCGGAAACAAGCTGGCCGGCACCTTCACCCTGCCTTCCGAAGAGGGAGTCTATCCCGCCGTGGTCCTCGTTTCCGGCAGCGGTGGACAGGACCGCAACGAAGAGCTGATGAACCACAAGCCCTTTTTAGTGCTGTCCGACTATCTCACCCGGGCCGGGATCGCGGTGCTCAGATACGACGATCGCGGCATTGGTGAATCCGAAGGAGACTTCCTCACCGCCACCACTTATGATCTGATGAGTGACGCCCTCAGCGCGGTAAACTGGCTCAGAGAACAGCCTCAGGTGGTTAAAACCGGCATCGCGGGACACAGCGAAGGCGGGATTATCGCTCCCATGGCCGCGATGATGGACCCGGCAATCGATTTTATCGTGCTCCTGGCCGGAACTGGCATTCCTGGTGACCAGCTGCTGATGAGACAAGGGGAACTGGTCATGCGCGCCATGGGCACTCCCGAAGAGGAAATCACCCGCACCCTGGCCTTCAACCGCAAGGTCTATGACCTCATCCTGAGCACCACAGACGAGACCGAGATCCGCGCTCAACTGGACCTTCTGGTGGAAGCAGCCATGGCGGACAGCCTCACAAACTTCGCGCCCGGCTACACGGTGGAGGAAATCCAGGAATCGATGGCCTCCCAGCTGATCAGCCCCTGGATGATCAACTTTATCAGGCTGGACCCCAGGGTCTTTTTGCGCGAAATCAAGACTCCCGTCCTGGCCCTGAACGGCAGCCGGGACCTGCAAGTGCCAGCCCTGGAAAACCTTGGCGGCATCACCAGCGCTCTCCTCGAAGCCGGCAACGACTCCTTCAAAGTGATAGAATACTATGGCCTCAACCACCTCTTCCAGTTCAGCCAGACCGGCAGTCCCAGCGAATATGGCAGCATCGAAGAAACCTTCAACGCAGCCGTGATGAAAGACATCGCGGAGTGGATATTGGGGAGGTGAGAGCTCTGCGAGCTGATGAGACTGCTTGAGGAGCTGCTGCGTTCGAGGGGAACTGAATAGAACATCTGGGTTTGCAGATGAATCGCGGTTCCAGGCGGTATTCCGCTCCCGGGGAGCTCAACTGAATTATCTGTCAGGTCCCCCCGTTCCGCTACGCTGCACGGGGGGCTATAACATTGGGTCGCCCTCCGGGCTCAGAGCAGGCATGATATATGCTTTGATCACTGCAGGACAATGGCATCCGATGTGAATCAACGATCTGTAACACTACTCCTGAC
>JAGOIY010000168.1 GCA_017995405.1 Candidatus Cloacimonadota bacterium | reverse complement strand
CAGATAAAAGCCTCACTGGGGAGCATCGCGAAGCCTTGCCGTTGCAGGTTTTCATGGAGGTAACGCTGGTTGTCCGCCAGAGCGCGCACCAGCTTAATGCCGTCTCTGGCCACAATCTCCAGAGCTTTGAGGGTTCCGGCGATCAGAGTGGGGGCCAGGGCGGTGGAATAGAGCAGTCCCGGCGAAGAATATCTCAAGTATTCGATGATCTGAGCGTTGCCGCTCACTATTCCACCCGCCACTCCCAGAGCTTTGCCGGTGGAAGCTGTATAAACTCCCTCATAGCTGGCGATGTGTTTTTCCTCCAGAATGCCTTTGCCGCTGGCACCGATCACTCCAAGCCCGTGGGAATCGTCGATGACGGGAATCACATCATGCTCCAGGGCAAGCCGATAAATCTCATCGAAGGGCGCGATGCTGCCCTCGGTGGAAAACACCGATTCCGTGATCACAAAGCGCTTTTCAAACCCTTGCGACCTGGCGATGAGAGCGGCCAGATAGTCCACATCGTTGTGTTTGAAAGGCTTGATCTTGCATCCGCTGGCCCGGACGCCTTCGACGAGGGAGGAATGGGCATTGCGGTCCACAAACACCAGGTCCGGGGGCTTTACCAGCGCGCGGATCACAGCTACATTGGCTTGATAGCAGGAGGGATAGAGGATCGCGTCTTCCAGGCCCAGGAAAGCGGCAATGGCGTGGGTGGCGGATTGATAGATCTCCACCTTGCCACAGGCCACCGGTGTTCCACACATGGAAGCGCCATATCTATCCAGGGCCAGCTTCATGGCGGTGATCAGTTCCGGGTGGGAGGCCAGGGCCAGATAGTTGTTTGAGGCCAGATTCAGATAGGGCTCACCGTTTATCCTCACATAGAGGTCGGCGCCGGAATCGATAGTCTGGTAATAGGGGTTGAATCCGAGGCTGTGCACCAGCCTGTCTTCCTCGGCAAAGTCGTGGAAAAACTTATCTCTGAAGCTCATGGATGCCATACTTGTCTTTGAGCAGATCTACTATTTCCTGAGGAGAATTGACTTTTTTAAAGTCATCTTCATCCACCGAAATGCCGAAGGCATCGTCGATCTCGTTCATGATCATCAAGCCGTCAAAGGAATCCACACCCAGGTCTTTGCGCATATCGCTGTCCGCGCTTATATCGGCATCGCTGCTGATGTTGTTGCGGATGATGGCAATTACTGTATCGAGCGTATCCATATCGGTCTCCTGTGATCTCATCTTTTATAGCACCTGGTGGGCCTGCCGGAATCGCACATGACGGCGCAGAGGTTGCAATTCACGCACCTGGATTCGTATTCGCTGTCCCGGCAGAGTCTAGCCACAAAATCCGGCTCGCGGATAAAAGGCCGGCACAGGCTCACGTAGTCGGTTTGGCCGCTTTCGATGGCCTTAAGAATCTCGCTGCCCTTGCGAAAGCCGCCCACACAGATGACCGGGATGTCCGTGATCCGTTTCGCCATGCGCGCGAAGGGCAGGTTATAGTTTGCTCTGAAGGGGATCAATCTGTGTTTCAAAACCGGCAGGACCAGCAGCTTCCATAGCCGCCTGATAGCTGGATTGGCCTGTTTGTAGCGGAAGTTATGCCTGAGAATCACATCGATCGGGATGGACGCTCCCCGGAAGATATTGAGCGCGTCCTCCATGGTGCCATAGCTGATCTCTATGGCATGCACCCTTTCAGAGTGCAGCAGCCTGATCAGAGAGATGAAATTGCTGAGGTTAAAGCCTTTCGGCAAATCATCCGCCGCGCTCACCTTGACCAGGATGGGATAGCTTGATCCGCAGCTTGCTCTGATGGCCGCGATGAGCTTGCGCAAAAACAAGTCCCCGATTCCGGTCATGGGGTTAATGCCATACGCGTCGCTTCTGTTATTGATGCCGGGATGCAGAAACTGATGCACCAGATAACCATGCGCGGCATGGATTTGAACTCCGTCGAAGCCCGCATGTTTAGCGCGTAAAGCCGCCGCGGCATAATCTTCTATGACCTGCCCGATCTCCCCTATGGAAAGATGTTTGGGCCTGCTCAGGAAATACGGAGACCGCTGAGCCGACGCGCCCACCACCTGGAGTCCCGTCACAGAGCCGGAAGTCTGGCGCCCGGCGTGAGATATCTGCAGATACATGTTGGCATTATGCTGATGGACCGCGGCAGTTACCATCTTGAATGGCGCTATCCTGGCATCATCATCCATGCCGGCCTGACCGGGCTGGACCATCTTGCCTTCCTTTGAGACGTAAGTGCAGCCGGTGATGATGTTTCGCACGCCCTGCGCGGCCAGTTCACGGTAAAACTCCAGATACTCCTCACCGGGAGCGCCATTCGCGTCCGCCATCCCCTCAAAGGTGGCAGAGTGGAAGAGCTTGTCCTGGAAAATCTCAGCTGAGCTCATCAGGCTTTCCGGTTGTGATGCATGCCAAAGAGGAATCCCACCATCAGGTAGGAGAGGACAAAGAGCAGCAGCCCCAGCGGGGGGTTGAACAGCGCTACAAAGGTAGCCTGTCCGCAAGTGCAGGCTCTGAAATTGGTCTTGAGAGAGTAATAAGTCAGCTCTCCCACCGGGTTTTTAAAATACAACCAGCCGGTCTGAATCTCCAGAGCAAATGTCAGGATGGCCAGAGCTACGAAGGTGGGGTTTAAGGCCGCGTCGATCAGCCCCGAGGCATAGAGGCCCACGAACAGCAGCGCCGGCAGGAAAGCGGAAAATATCGAGATATAGCGGGAGGTCCTGAGGCCGTATTTCACGATTATGGTGTTTTTCCCGGCCCTTCTATCGCCCTTGTAGTCTTTGAAATAGGTGTAGAAGGTCATCAATCCGTTCATCAGCCACACCATGGCAATCACAGACAGGCGGCTGGGAGTGAAATAGGGTGCCTGAGTAGGGCCCGCCGCCAGAAAACCATAGGCGCAGCACATCGTGATCATCAGGCCAAACACGATGTTGCCCATAATCCCCTCAGACTTGGCGTATTCATAGACTACATTCAGGATCAGGCCCAGGATCAGAGGGATGACGGCTAACTTTTCAAGAACAAACCAGGTGAGCAAAAACACCAGCAGCATCAGGGAAGCGGAAAGCAGCAGGGCGGACACGTGGTTCAGCTCACCCGTCACCATAGGCCTGTCCGGAGCGTTGATCCGGTCTTCTTTGAGGCCCAGATAGTCGTTCACGATCTGATTGATGCCCCAGCTGAAAAAGAGCATGGTGATGATGAGGATTTTTCTGGGCAGCGAAGGCATGATCTCCACGGTCCTGAAGTCTGTGGCGATGTGCTCATAAAACGCGAATCCCAGCCAGCCCGCGATCCCCGTCACAAAGGAATAATAGAGGCGCATGGAGCGGATGTAGAGCCGCATAAATCTCAGCACGGTATCTTCCCTGGGC
>JAGOIY010000167.1 GCA_017995405.1 Candidatus Cloacimonadota bacterium | reverse complement strand
GGACCTCCGGAGAAGCAACGGACCGAGCCGTTTCTGCCACCGATGATCATCTCCCGGGAATTGTCTCCAGTCACATCAGGTAAAGCTCCGATCGCATCCACTGGGGTGCCGGTCCATAGGGTGGAGAGGATGGTCCCGTCCGTGCCGTTGACATAGTAGGCGGCGTTGTTTTGATAGAGGGTGCCCACAAAGATATCGTTGATGCCGTCGCCGGTCAGGTCTCCTCCGTTGGCCAGGTACCAGGCATTGTCGGCAGTGTCCTGGCTCCAGATGTATTGGCCGGTATGTCCACTGATAACTGCTGTGTGGGGAGTGACATGGCCAATGGCGATGTCGTTGTAGCCGTCATTGTTGACATCTCCCAGTACTTCCAGCTGCAGGATCAGGGAAGCACCTGTCGAGCCGGACCAGATGAGTCCTCCAGTGGCGGCGTTGTAGGCATAGTAATGACCGCTGCCCTGGAAGGAACCAGCCATAAGGTCCGGGACGCCGTCGCCGCTGAGGTCGTCGATCTGGGCCAAAGCCCAGACGGAAGTGCCCGCCAGTTGAGCTGACCATGCTATCGCTCCCGTGGCTCCGTTGATGGCCCGCACCCAGGCTTGGGTCTCAGCTTCGTTGGAAGCTCCTGCAATTACATCCGGGATGCCGTCAGCCGTAAAATCCGCCACGCTAATCACGGAAAAGGCCGGCCCAAAGGCATATCTCTCCCAGATCATGGCACCGGTGACCCCATTGAGCAGGAATATCCGCTTGGGCCCCGCCTCATAGATATCATCACCTGTGGCTGCCAACACGTCCGGAATCCCGTCATTGTTGAAATCCCGCCTGGCATCCACCTGATAGACAGCTCCGCCCTCTCCATACATGGTGGTGCTGAACATCCAGAGCGGTGTTCCGGTTTTACCGGAATAGGCCCTCACCGATCTGTCTCCTCCCGCCGTACCAATGACTACGTCCTGGATGCCGTCGTTGTTGAGGTCGCCGGTAACATACAGGCCCCGGTAATAGCTCACGGGTCCGGAATAGATGTATTGCTCCCATATAACGTCTGCGGTTCCGCTGGAGTTGCCGTTCAAAGCCCTCAGATAATAGTCTTCGCTGCAGATCACCAGGTCGTCCTTTCCGTTGCCCCAGATATCGGAAATGGCTTTGATGGCCCGGATGTTGGTAAAGGTGCCCGGCAGGGTCTGGAAGTCCCAGAGCTGAGCACCCATCGCGAGGTCCACCGTCATCCCCGCGCCCGTGAGATTGATAGATTGCTGAGGGTTGCCGGTGTCATTGCTTCCCAGGCTGGCCATGGCATTAATCTCTCCGACCGAGCCAGGAGAGAACCAGATCCGCAGCGGATACTCCTCCCTTGCGGCAAGAGTAATAGGCAGTTGGATGGAGCCATCGACAAAGAAGGCGGGATTGGAGAAGCTGATGTTGTTGATTTGCAGACTGGTGTTTCCCTGGTTGCTGAGCGTGAAAAACCTGCCAGTATCGGCATCTATCCTGGCGGGGCCATAATCCAGCGCGGAGGGAGACACTTCTATATGAGCGCTGGGAAACACTCCATATCCGGAGAGATTGACTAACTGAACAGGAGAGAGCGGGTCGTTGGAATGGATGCTCATTTCTGCTGGAAACTCGCCCCAGTTGTCCGGAGAGAATGTGATTGGCACCACCGTGCTGCCATTTGGTGCCAGGGTTATTGGCAGGGTGGCGCTTGTAGAATAGGAAACTGAGGAAAAGGTGATACTGGACAGGCCCAGATCGCCCGTTCCGGTATTGGAGATAGTGAGGTCCACCGTGGAAGTCTGGTTCATGACCACATTTCCAAAGTCGTGCGCGTCAAAAGAGACGCCGATCTCAGGGGTTCCGGTCCCGCTCAGGTCCACCTTATAGAGGGTGCTGGGAGCACTCAAGGCTCCGGCTACATACCAGAGGTATTGGCCGTCCCAGGCAATACCGGCAGGCTTTTGGATCTCGGAAGTCTGGCTTTCCAGCAGCGTTCCCGTCTGGGAAACCTTGCTGATCATATTGGCGTTGTAATCCGCGATCCAGAGGTTGTCGCCCTGTTTGCAGATATCCCAGGGCTGGTTGTTGGGAGGAGTGAATTGCTGCAGGATGGTCCCGGTAGGAGTCACCTTATATACCGTTCCCGGATCGGGATAGTAGGTCATTACCCAGAAATTGCCACCGTCATAGGCGATGCCGGACATATAATGATCGGGCAGGTTGAATTGGCCAATGATGTTCCCAGTGAGATCGAGCTGCAGGGCAAAAGCTGGCGCGGATGGAGATGTGGTGTGGTCTGTGATCCAGAGATGCTGGCTATTATAGCTCATTCCATAGCTGTCGTTTATGGTGGTGTTATTGAAAAGCAGCGTTTCCTGGCCGCTGACTGGATCGAAACGGAATACCCGGCCCCCGTCTGTGCCATAGATGCCATAATAAAGATAGGTGCCATCGGATGCCAGACCGGAAGCTTTGCCGCTGATGGGATAGGATGCCACGATCGTCCATTCGGCAAAGGCCGGACAGACAGCAATCAATACCAGAACCACAATAATGAAGCTCTTCATGATAACCTCCATGGGCTATTATTTATAATGTTACAATCTATCCAAGCAAACAGCAATAGATCACAGTCCATAATTCCTGTCAATGTCTTTTTTCTGTTATTCTGCGGCAGGCCCATAATTCCAGCCTGGGAGGCTGATTTGGGATTGACAGGAAACCGCTTCAGGAAGATTGGCATCCCATGCGTATCTCATGCTGGATGATGTTGCCAGGCATGCAGATAGTAAATAACGCCACGGTTAAGGAAGGAGCAAGCCGATGTTAGCCCCCTGCGGACATGAATGTGAAGACTGCAAAGTCTTTATCGCCACGCGTAACAATGACATAAAAGCGCTGAAGCTGTTTGCGGAGCAGCTCACAGCACAAACCGGCAAGGATGTCAGACCGGAAGATCTGGCCTGCGAAGGCTGTCTGTCAGAGGGAAGGCGCCTGGGTTTTTGCGCCGTCTGCCAGATCAGGGCCTGCGCCCTTTCCAAAGGCTATGCCAGCTGTGCAGAGTGTGAAGAACTGCCTTGTCAGAAAGGCGCTTTCATCTGGAAAGAGGGCTCGGAATCCTTGCGGCGACTGAGGGAGTTACGGATCCGATGATCTCCTGGAAACTGGCCGCGCGCGACATCGCCTTAGTGATGGCAGGTGGAGCTTTGGGAAGCTCATTGAGATATGGGATCAGCATGATCACTGGCTATCAGACCAGCAGTCCTTTCCCATACAAGACGCTGCTGATCAATATCATCGGCTGCTTTCTGGTGGGGCTGCTGAGCATGCTCTTCAGTCAGCATCCCAGCCAGCACATGATCCGGGTGTTCTTTGTAGTGGGATTTCTGGGTGCCTTTACCACGTTTTCCGCTTTCAGTTATGAGAC
>JAGOIY010000033.1 GCA_017995405.1 Candidatus Cloacimonadota bacterium | reverse complement strand
CTGTGTAAGCCTGGCGAACCGCTTTGGCGAAGGGATGATTGGAGGTGTATTCACAGCGGTAGATAGTGTCGATCAGGAGCTCTGGGCTTCCATCTTCCGGAGTAACGAGCTTGTCGATCTTCAGCTCTCCGGTTGTGAGGGTACCGGTCTTGTCAAAGACCATCGTTTTCACCTTCCTCAGCACATCAAGATAGACTCCGCCCTTAAAAACAATGCCCTTGCGGGCAGCCTTACCGATTCCCACATAATAAGATAAGGGTACAGAGATGACCAGCGCGCAGGGACAGCTGACGATCAGAAACACCAGAGCGCGCTTCAGCCAAACTGAAGCCGGCCAGCCCAGCAGAGTAGGAACCAGAAACACCAGCAGCGCCGCTGCCACCACGGCAGGAGTGTAGTATCTGGCAAACTGGGTGATAAACCTTTCGCTGGGAGATTTGCGCGTGCTGGCCTCCTCGATGAGCTTGAGGACTCGGCTTACGGTGCTTTCGGCATCCAGCGAGCTCACTTCCATCTCGATCAAACCGTCCAGATTTAGGGTCCCAGCCAGGACGCGATCGCCCGCTCCCACAGCCAGGGGAGCTGCTTCTCCTGTCAAAGTGGATGTATCCAGAGCGGAATTGCCTTTGCGTACCTCACCGTCCAGAGGAACCCTCTCGCCCGGATAGATTAGCAGGACGTCTGCGATTTCAATTTTATCCAGGCTGCAATCCACAGTTCCTTCCTCAGTAAGCTTGTGGGCCTTGTCAGGTTTGATGGCCAACATGCCTTTGATGGCGGAACGGGATTTGGCCACAGCCAGCGATTCCAGCCACTGTCCGATTTCATATAGCACCATGACTGCCGCGGCCTCGGTATATTCAGCCAGAAACAAAGCTCCCGCCGTGGCGACACTCATCAGAAACTGCTCGGAAAAGACCTGCCCTTTGCCGATTGATCTGACCGCTGAGATTAACACTCTATGCCCCACCAGGAGCCATGAGATCAGGCCCAAAGCCACACTCAGACTTCCTGATAGGCCTGCGCCGTAAGAGATTATCAGCAGCATCACTCCCAGCAGGAGCGGCAGCCAAAACCTGAGGTCTCTGCTCTTTTCTTCAACGGCGTCTCCTTTTACTGTGATCGACACGCCCGGCTCTATGGAGTTTGCCAGGTAGTTCAGCTTCTCGATGACGTTTTCAATGTCTTCATTGTAGCTTACGATCAGACGTTTGTTCACAAAATCCAACTGAGCGTTTGTGACGCCTGGAAGTTCGTTTACGACTGATTCAATCTTATTGCCGCAGTGAGCGCAATCGAGATTGTGGATATCATACTCCCGCGTCCTCATCTTGAGCTACCTTCGTGGACATGCTCCAGCGCGACTTCGAAAATGGAACGCACGTGTTCGTCATCCAGAGAGTAATAATAGGTGGTGCCTTCTTTACGGACCTTGACCAAACGGTTCAGCCTGAGCACTTTAAGCTGATGCGATACCGCGGATTGGCCCATCTCCACCAGAGTGGCCAGATCTGCCACGCAGAGCTCGTGCCGGGTGAGAAAATACAAGATCTTCAAGCGGGTCCCATCGGCAAACACCTGATAAAAATCCCGCAGCCGTTCTATGGTTCCGGCATCGGGAAGTTCCCGTCTGGCTTGTTCTATCTCTTTGTCATCTATCAATTTGCATAAACATGGCTTTATCATGACTTGCTCCATATATGAATATGTGTTCATATATTGTGAGGGCCCCAATTCTGGCAAGTCTTTTTTTGAGGATTTCCACGTTTCGCTTGACAAGCTCCCGCGTCCAAAAAGACAAGTCCGATATTGAATATATTATCCAACAATGAGGTACATAATGCGTTACGATGTCATCATCATCGGTGCCGGTCCAGCCGGATTGAGTGCCGCTATCTATTCCGCCCGCGGTGGACTCAAGACCGCTGTCTTTGAAAGAGCTTTTATCGGTGGACAAATCACTGTGACTGATGAAGTGGAAAACTATCCCGGCTTTGAAGATGCGCTATCAGGATTCGATCTGACAGAAAGAATGCGGGCCCAGGCAGCCAGATTTGGCGCGGAGTTTCACGACGAAGAGATCACCGCGATGGGCATGGAGGGCTTATGCAAGATCATTGAGACCGGCAAGGACAAATACCGCGCCAAAGCAGTGATAATTTGTACTGGAGCTCATCCGCGCCGCCTCAACGTGCCAGGCGAAGAACGCTTTACGGGAAGGGGAGTATCCTACTGCGCCACCTGTGACGGCGCTTTATACAGAGACAAAGTCGTCGCGGTGGTTGGTGGTGGAGACAGCGCTATTGAAGAAGGGATCTTTCTCACCCGTTTTGCCAAAAAGGTAGTAGTAATCCACCGTCGCGATCAGCTCAGAGCTCAACAGATCATCCAGCAGCGCGCTTTTAAAAATCCCAAAATGGAGTTTATCTGGGACAGCGTGGTGCAAGAGATTCAGGGAGAGGCTATGGTCGAAAAGCTGGAGATTTACAACCGCAAGACCAATGAGATCAGCTACATCCCTGCCGATGGCGTGTTTATCTACGTGGGCATTCTGCCCAACAACGAACTGCTGGAATCACGCATAGAGCTTGATTCAGCGGGTTTTGTGCTCACCGACGAATTCATGCATACCAACGTTCCCGGCATTTATGCCGCGGGAGATATTCGTCACACGGTGCTGCGTCAGGTTGTAACTGCTACTTCGGATGGTGCCATAGCCGCATGGAGCGCTGAGAAATGGATCATAGAGAACTACGACGAGATCGAAGGCATGGAGAGCAACCACAGTGCCGAGTAGCAGAGATATCCGCCAGGCTTTTATAGACTTTTTCCGGGAGCGTGGACACCAGTTTGTGCCCTCCTCACCAGTCGTCCCACAGGACGATCCCACCTTGCTTTTCGCCAATGCCGGGATGAACCAGTTTAAAGATATTTTTCTTGGACTCAGAGACGCTGAGCATCCCCGAGCGGCAAACAGCCAGAAATGTATCCGCGCCGGCGGCAAACACAATGACCTCGAGGAAGTTGGCACGGACGGCTACCATCACACCTTCTTTGAGATGCTGGGCAACTGGTCGTTTGGAGATTATTATAAACAGGAAGCTATCTCCTGGGCCTGGGAACTGCTGACAGGAGTGTGGGGCTTGCCCAAAGACCGGCTCTACGCCACGGTCCATCACACAGACCAGGAAGCTTACGAGCTGTGGAAAACGCAAACCGACATCGAACCCAGCCACATCAGCTACCATGGCGACAAAGACAACTTTTGGGAAATGGGTGAAACCGGTCCCTGCGGACCCTGCAGCGAAATCCATATCGATCGCGGAGAAGGCCATTGCGATAAAAGCCACATACCTGGTCACGTTTGTGACGTAAACGCCGGCTGCGCAAGATACATCGAGCTCTGGAACCTCGTCTTCATCCAGTATAAAAGAGAGGCGGACCGCAGTCTCTCTCCTCTGAAAAACCGCTTTGTGGATACCGGCGCGGGCTTGGAGCGCATCACTCAAGTGCTTCAGGATAAACGCAGTAACTACGAGACCGACCTCTTTATGCCAATCATCGAGCGAGTCGCGGAACTATCCGGCCAGACCTACGATCCCCAAAAGGGAGTGTCTCACCGAGTGGTGGCAGATCATATCCGCTGCCTCTGTTTCGCTTTAGCAGACGGTGGTTTCCCTTCCAATGAGGGCAGGGGATATGTGTTGCGCCGCATCCTCAGAAGAGCGGCCCGGCATGGCAGACTGCTGGGCTTCGCGGAACCCTTTCTGCATCAGTTGGTGGACAGCGTCATAGCAGTGATGGGGCATCATTACACCGAGTTGAACGGCAAACAGGAATACATCAAGACCATCATCAAAGCAGAGGAAGAACGTTTTAATCACACTCTGGATACAGGTCTGGAACGCTTCGCGGAGATCAAATCACGCCTCGAGGGCGATACGATCGACGGCAAAGACGCTTTCATGCTCTATGATACCTACGGTTTCCCTCTGGACCTCACAGTCATCCTGGCAGCCGAACACGGCCTTAAAGTTGACTTGGAGGGCTTCGAAGCCGAAATGACACATCAGCGTCAAAGAGCGCGTTCTGCCTCCAGATTCAGCCTTCAGACCGAGGACATCGAATGGATCGTTTTGAATGAGCTAAGCCCCACTCAGTTTGTGGGTTACGAACAGCATCAGTGTGACTGCCACATCCAGCGTTACCATATCTCGGAAGACGGCAAAATCCATCTGCAACTGGACCGGACACCCTTTTACGCGGAATCCGGTGGCCAGATAGCGGATACGGGTGAGCTGCTAAGCGAGCAGTTTCAGGTCCGCATTCAAGACGTCCGCAAGCAGGGCGATGAGTTTATCCACAGTGGCAGGATCATTTCAGGCGCACCTCACCCGCAAATCATGCATGCCAGGATAGATGAAGCCCGCCGGCAGGAAATTGCCCGCAACCACACTGCCACCCATCTCATCCATCGCGCCCTCAGAGATATCCTGGGCGAACACGTGCAGCAAAAAGGTTCTCTGGTTGCTCCGGAATATGCCCGCTTCGATTTTACCCATCTGAAAGCCCTCTCGAGGGACGAAATAGACAAGCTGGAGCAGCAGGTCAACGATGTCATTCTGCAAAACCGCCAGGTCCGCACGGATCTGCTTCCCATCGAAGCAGCCAGGCAACAGGGCGCGATCGCTCTCTTCGGAGAAAAGTATGGCGACGAAGTAAGAGTGGTGAGCGTTCAGGACTTTTCCAAAGAACTCTGCGGTGGTACCCATGTGAGCGCCACAGGTGAAATCGGCCTCTTCAAGGTGCTGTCTGAAAGCTCTTCTGCGGCTGGAATCCGAAGGCTGGAAATCGTCACCGGAGCGCACGCGCTCCACTATGTAAACTCATGGCAGGAAAGGCTGCACAGCATGGCCGGCAAGCTTAAGACCAGCGACAAACTGCTGGAAGACAAACTGGAAGCCCTGATCGCAAAGAACCGCGAGCTCGAAGAAGAACTCAAGAAACAGAGCGCCAAACAAGGCGGCGAACAGGTGAACGAACTGCTGACCCAGGCGGAAAACCTGAACGGGTTCCGTTTTCTGGCGGTGGAAATACAGGCTGAAACCGCTGAGCAGCTTCGCGGCCTGGGAGATGCGTTGCGTGATAAGGCCCCCGATCTGCTGGCCTTCCTCTTTGCACCGCAGGCTGACAAGGTTTCCATTCTCTGCGTGGCAGGCCCCAAACTTGGCAACCGCTTTCACGCCGGCAAACTGGTGGGCTCCGTGGCGGCTTTTCTGGATGGCAAAGGTGGCGGCAGACCAGATTCCGCCATGGCCGGTGGCAAAGATCCCTCCCGCATTCCGGAGGCCATCAAAGCTGCAAGAGAGCTGGTCACAAACCTGTAATGAACTTTCTGATCATCCGTCTCAGTTCGCTGGGTGACATCATCCTCACCCAGCCTGTGGTGGCTGAGCTTCAGGACCGTTATCCGGGCTGCGGCATTATTTATGTCTGCAAACCGGAATACGTTGCTCTGGTCCGTATGATGGGTCCCGCAATCAAGATCTTGCCTTTCGGGGAAACCCTGAGTTTTTTCGCCCAGCTTAGAAAAGATCGCTACGACGCGGTTCTCGACTTGCATGGCAAGCTGGCCAGCACCTTGATCCTGCTTGGCGCAAAAGCAAAGAAACGCGTCAGATATGACAAGCAACGCAGTCTCCGTCAGGCTATCGCGGCGCATCGATCTGATCAATCCATCAATTCCACCGTCCAGCTCTACTATTCCGCTCTGGACAGATTGACCGGAATAGCACCCGATTCCTTCAAACGCCCTCAGCTCCGGTTACCGGATATCTCATTGGCCCCTGAGCGGATGCCTAAGGGGATACCCGGCAAGCGCTTGATCGGCATTTTTCCGGGAGCGGCCCACCTTACCAAAATGTATCCGGAGCAGCAGTGGAGGGAGTTCTTTCAAATCGCGGATGCGGACTGGAGTTTTGTGTTGCTGGGGAGCCTCAAAGAATCCAGGATAGCGGATAGGCTGATGACGGCTTTGCCTGATCGAATCGAGAACCGTTGCGGAAGCTATAGCTTTGAGGAACTTGCGCTTGTGATGAGCCAATGCGATCTGATCATCAGTGCGGACAGCGGACCTATGCATCTGGCCGCTGCTCTAAACTTGCCACAGATCGCCATTTTTGGCAGCACTCATCCCCGCCTCGGTTTCGCGCCTCAAAATCCCAAAGCGATCGTCCTATGCGCGGACCTGCCCTGTCAGCCTTGCACTTTACACGGCCAGGATTACTGCCCGTTGGGCCACTTTGAATGCATGAAAAAGATCAGCCCAGGGATGCTGAAGGATAAGGTTGTGAAGGTTTTAGGGGTATAGAGCTTTCGGGTTTAGACCACCTGCCATCTCAACCGGATAATAATCTGCGCAATCCGCGTAAAGATCTGCGTAATCTGCGGGAAATGCATAGTCCGTGGGAAACTTACACATACGCTAAATCCCCGTTTCCATCTCGGCTATTCTGTCTCTCAGTTCGGCGGCCCTTTCAAAGTCCAGTTTGGCCGCCGCGCGCTGCATCTCTTTTTTGAGCAGGGCGATCAGCTTATCGCGGTTGTCGATCTCCAGGTACTCGCTGAAGTCAGCCTTGGAGGGTTTGGTCTCATCATCCTTGTCGGCATCGATGGAAGCGTATCCTTCCGCGATTGAGGTGGACTGCATAATCTGTTCGATGCTCTTTTGGATGGTCTGGGGTGTGATGCCGTGTTCCGCGTTGTATGCCAATTGTTTAACCCGTCGGCGATTGGTCTCTTCCAGGGTTTGGGCGATAGCGTCGGTAATCTCATCGGCATAGAGGACCACCTTGCCTTCCACGTTTCTGGCGGCCCGGCCGGAAATCTGGATCAATGACCTCGCGGAGCGCAGAAAACCTGTCTTGTCGGCATCCAGGATTGCCACCAGTGACACTTCCGGAAGATCGAGACCTTCTCTGAGCAGGTTCACCCCGACAATCACGTCAAACTCACCCAAGCGCAACCCCCGGATGATTTTGGAGCGTTCTATGGAGTCGATTTCACTGTGCAGCCATTTGCTTCTGATGCCGGCATTGTTCAAATAGGTGCTCAGGTCTTCGCTCATACGTTTGGTGAGCGTCATCACCAGAGCCTTGTGTCCCTTTCCGACACGCTCTTTCACCTGGGCGATGAGATCGTCCACCTGATGTTTGATAGGTTTTATCTCCACTTCGGGGTCCACCAGTCCGGTGGGGCGGATCACCTGTTCCACCACGACCCCCTTGGTGAGTTCCAGTTCATAGTTTGCCGGTGTAGCCGAAACGAAGATCACATGCCGCAGGTACTGCTCAAACTCCTCAAAGCGCAAGGGGCGGTTATCGAAAGCGGAGGGCAGCCGGAACCCGTATTCCACCAGGTTTTTCTTGCGGGTGAAATCTCCGCCATACATGCCATGCACCTGGGGGATAGTGACATGCGATTCATCGATGATAAAGATGAAATCCTCCGGAAAATAATCCAGCAGACAGGATGGAGGAGAGCCAGCCGGAGTGCCGGTCAGGTGTCTGGAATAGTTTTCGATCCCCGAGCAGTAGCCCAATTCTCTGAGCATTTCAAGGTCAAACATGGTGCGTTGTTTCAGCCGGTCTGCCTCCACATAGCGTTGATTGTCCAGATAATACTTCACCCGCTCTTCCATTTCGCGTTCGATGGATTGCAGTGCCCCGCGCATCTTGTCCTCATTCATGATAAAGTGGATAGCGGGATACACGGGATAGCTCTCCACGCTCTCAAGCACTTGATAGGAAATGGGATGCAGTTTCTGGAGAGCTACTATTTCATCGCCATAAAACTCCACTCTCAAGCAGTGTTCCAGGTAGGCGGGATAGATGTCCACGATGTCGCCCCTCACCCTGAAAGCCCCACGTTCAAAAGCGATGTCGTTGCGGCTGTAGTGAGCCAGCACCAGTTTCTGGATCAGCTCGTCGCGCTCCATTCTGGCCCCCACATCCAGTCGGATCAAAGCCTCCCGATATTCCTCCGGAACCCCCAATCCATAGATACAGGATACCGAGGCCACGATGATCACGTCCCGCCGCTCCATCAGGCTCATCGTTGCCCTCAGGCGCAGCTTTTCGATCTGCTCGTTGATATCGCTGTCCTTTTCTATATAAATATCTTTGCCGGGGATGTAGGCTTCCGGCTGATAGTAATCGTAATAGGAGATAAAATACTCCACGGCGTTTTCGGGAAAGAGCTGTTTAAACTCGCCATAGAGCTGAGCGGCAAGGGTCTTATTGTGGGAGAGCACCAAGACCGGTCGATCGAAACTGGCGATGACGTTCGCGATTGTATAGGTCTTTCCGCTACCAGTTACACCCAGCAAAACCTGATGCGGCCTTGCTTCCCTGATCCCGGATACCAGTTCCTGAATGGCCTGGGGCTGATCTCCCGAGGGCTGATACTCTGATGCCAGCTTGAAGATTGACATTCGCTTCCTCTCTCTCTTTCTTTATAACTGCCATTGATTTAACCGCTTTCGGAAAGCGGGGCTGGAAAAGTCTTAATATTCTGCTTGACGTATAGCTTTGAATTCAAAAGCTGGGATACACAAATCGCGTATGGCGGTTTTTGTCCATAAAATAACTGACATGGAGTCATAGATGGTAAACCTCAACGATCTGCAGATCAATTTCGACAACCTGCTCAAGCTCGGATACGCAGTGCTCGATATCCGTTTCAAAGAATATGACCTTTGCCCTGACTCTCACAAACTGGTGATCGCCAGGGTCGATTCCGACCGCGATGAATTCTATCAGGACATGCTGAAGCAGTACACTGCCCAGGAGTTCAAAGCCAATGAAGTGAGCGAAATCTGGACTGACATCCTCAAGCACAAGGTCAAAATGAGCTCCGTGCTCAATCGCGACATCGCCATCAAAGTAGCCGCTCTGGATTACATCGAGACCGTCTATAACGCCTAAATGACCGATCGCTCCCTGCTCCTCATCAAGCCCAACGCGGTGCAGCATCATCATGTGGGACACATCATCTCCATCGTTGAGGACCATGGCTTCAAGCTGAGGGATATCAAGATCTTTCAGTTCACTTCCGCCAGCGCGGAAGAATTCTACGAAGCTCACCGCGGCAAGGAATTCTTTGAGCGGCTGGTTCGCTTCATGTGTTCCGGTGAGACTATCGCCCTCCTATTGGAACGTAATGACGCGGTGGAACTGCTACGGGAGCTGGTGGGAGACGCCGATCCCGCCAAACGAGCTCCTCACACGATCAGAGCGTCCTATGCCGAGGGAGTAACCGAGAACGCCGTCCACGCTTCGGACAGCATCGCTGCCGCCAAGCGTGAGATCAAGCTGATATTCGGAGCTAACTACTAGACTGACAAATATATCCAGGTTAAGACGCGTGGCTAACACCACGCGTTTGTTTTTCTCTGGATGCTTCGCCCTTGCCCGTGCATCTTATGCCCAGGCATACCAAGCCCAGACCATCCCCAATCTCATTGGGGATGCCTTGGGGGAGATAAGAGTGGCCACAAGCGCAAACGCAAAGAGAGGGGAGCCGAAGCTCCCCTCAAATGATGCCAACGTGCTTCACTTCAAGCGTTTGGAGAGGTGGTCCCTGAGCAGTTTTTCAATCCGGCGCTGCCTGGTTTCAGGCTTTTTGGCTTCATTGATCCAGAGCATCTGTTCCTTTTTATGCGTGTAGGATTGGGTGATAAACGCTTCCCATTTCCCCTCTGCTTCGATGGCGGCCTTAACGTCTTCCGGTACATCCACTTGCCGATCCTGTACATCGCGTTCGAGGATCATGTGGACCCGGTCGCCGGCCTTGAATCCTGTGGCGTCCCGCATCTCACGGTTGAAGACCATCATGTGGCTGCCACTCATGGGGGCCAGACTACTGCGAAACTGATGCTCCCCCACCTTGACGATTACTGGGACGCGGGCTCTAGTGCCAAACACAGCGTAAACGTCGAAATCGCAAACAATAAAGGCGGAGCTGGGATACTCATCCGTAGATTGGAGCAGGATGTCCAGTTCCACCCGGTTGGGCGCTTCAATATCAGGTCTTGCTGGGCTCAAGGAGTCTTTTCCCCTTTCAGCACCTGACTGGAATCACTCACGCAGCCCGAGCTCAGAGCAGGGCAACCACTGCAGGGGCTGTTCTGAGAAATGCCCACGATCTCGTTGCGCATCGCTTTGTCAGGCTTTACTTTGGACAGGGGAGGACGGATTGTCTCCACCTGTAGGGAATAGCTAACTATCAAGCCAGCAAACACGATCGAGACCATGCTCATCAGCTTGATCAGAATATTGATGCAGGGGCCGGCTGTATCCTTGAAGGGGTCGCCCACCGTGTCACCTACGATGGTGGCTTTGTGAGCGCCGGAATTCTTGCCGCCGTGCTTGCCGGTTTCCACATACTTTTTGGCGTTGTCCCAAGCCCCGCCGGCATTGTTCATCATGATCGCAAGCACAAAGCCCGCGGCCAAAGCGCCTACCAGAACGCCCAAAACTCCCGCTACACCCAAAAGCATGCCAACCACCACAGGGGTTCCGATCCCCACCATCGCTGGCAGCACCATCTCATGTTGAGCGGCTACGGTGGAGATTTTTACGCAGGACTTGTAGTCCGGTTTGCTGGTGCCTTCCAGAATACCTGGAATGGTGGTAAACTGACGTCTGACCTCATCCACCATTTTGCCTGCCGCTCTGCCCACCGCTTTGATGGTGAGAGCGGAAAACAGGTAGGTCACCATCGCGCCTATAAAGATGCCCATCAGGAACTTGGGATTGAGCGCGCTGATCTGATAGTAGTTGATAAAGTCCTGTATGGAAGCGTGTTCCACACTCACGACATCGGAAGACAGGCGGCTGTAGTGGATATTCATAAAAAGGGTCTTGCCCACCTTGTCTCCCAGAAGCAGCAGACCGGCTCTCACTTCTTCCAGATACGCGGCCAAAAGGGCCATGGCTGTGAGTGCCGCGCTGCCGATGGCAAAACCTTTTCCGGTGGCGGCAGTGGTGTTGCCCACGCTGTCGAGGTTGTCGGTAAGCTCACGGACGTTATCGTGCATGTGAGACATCTGAGCGTTTCCTCCCGCGTTGTCTGCTATGGGGCCGAAGGCGTCCATGGCAAGCGTTACGCCAAGCGTGGCCAGCATTCCCACCGCTCCAAAACCGATTCCATAGAGTCCCATCTCGATGGACTGGAATCCATGGCTGCAGATGAAGGCCAGCATGATGCCGACCGCGACCGTAATCACAGGTGCCGCGGTGGACCTCATCCCCACGGATATGCCTTCCAGAATCACGGTAGCGGGACCGAATTTGCCCTGCTCGGCGATGCTCTGAGTGGGCCTGTAGCTGTGAGACGTGTCTCTTTCGGTAAACCAACCGATCAGGATTCCGATCGCCAGACCGATGACGCTGGAGAGAAACACACCAAAGTAATAATCGGGAGGCAGGAGATACCTGGTCACAAAGAACGAAGCGACGGCGATGAGAGCGGAGCTGGAGTAGACGCTCTTGTTGAGAGCGAACATCAGATCGTGGGTAGTGGCCCCCTCCTTGGTCCTCACCATAAAGATGCCTACGATGGACAGGATCGCTCCAATTCCAGCCAGGATCATGGGCGCGATCACAAAGTTGAGCTGCCAGACCTTAAAACTCTCTCCCAGCATAGCCACAGCCCCCATACCCAGAGCGGCGGTAGCCAGGATCGAACCAGCGTAGCTTTCATAGAGGTCGGCTCCCATGCCGGCCACGTCACCCACGTTGTCTCCCACGTTGTCAGCTATGGTAGCAGGGTTGCGGGCATCATCTTCAGGAATTCCCGCTTCCACTTTGCCCACCAGGTCGGCCCCCACGTCCGCGGCCTTTGTAAAGATTCCTCCTCCCAGACGGGCAAATAGCGCTTGGGTGGAAGCGCCCATCCCAAAGGAAAGCATGATGACGGTGATCTTTTGCAGCGGGACCTGGAAGTGATTGAGAATAAAAAACCAGGCGGAGATGTCGATCAAAGCCAAACCTACCACCGTGAGCCCCATCACGCTGCCAGCCCGGAAGGCTACTTTGAGTCCCTGATTGAGGCTTTCAGAGCAGGCTTGAGCGGTGCGGTTGGAGGCCAGAGTGGCCATGTTCATGCCAATAAACCCTGCCAGACCGCTGAAAAATCCCCCCGTCAGAAATGCCCAGGGCACCAACCAATGCAGCACGCCAAGACCGAGGGCCATAACCTGAAACACGATAAACGCGCCAATGAAGAATACGATAACACCCTTGTATTGCTGCTTGAGGTAGGCAAACGCCCCCTCTCTCACGTAGCCGGCAATCTCTATCATCCTCGGAGTACCGGGATTCTGAGCTTTTACCTGATAAAAAAAGACGAGCGCGAAGGCCAGGGCCAGCGTGGCTCCCAGGGGGGCGAGATACCACAGGATGGGGATCAATTCCATATTCAAAACCTCGATAAGATCGTTTCCAATTTGTAGTTACAGGCGTTACCTGAAGAAACCGCTCTCTGTTAACAAAGCAAGCCTATTTGTCAATGTTTTTAAATGGCTGGAAGCACCAACTGAAGAAAATACTTGCCAAAACCCTGTCTGCCAATTTACCTGTCCGGCAATATCATTGCGTGAGGATAGTATGTCATACAGACGCCTTATCATATTGCTTTGTTTAGTATTAGCCTGCAGCGGCCAGCTCGCGGCACTGCGTTTTGCCCGCTGGAATACCTCAATGGGGTCGTTCACGGCTGAGCTCTATGACCACCTGGTACCCATAACTGCCAACAATTTTATCTCCCTGGCCAACAGTGGTTTTTATAATGAGCTGATATTTCACCGGGTCGTGCATGGCTTTGTGATTCAGGATGGCTGTCCCTATGGCACCGGTTACGGAGGTCCTGGATACACTATTCCGGATGAATTTCATCCAGACCTCAATCACAACGAGGCAGGCATTCTGGCCATGGCGCGCACCAGCGCTCCCAATTCCGCCGGCAGCCAGTATTATTTCACCCTCGCGCCCGCTCCTCATTTGAATGGAGGTTATGCCGTGTTTGGTAAATGCATCCAGGGTTTGGACGTTATTATGGCAATAGGGAACGTGCCAGTGGATGCCAACAACCGACCCCTCACACCCGTCACGATAGACACGCTGCGGATTCTGGATATGGCAATCACAAACCTGACTCCTGCCAACGACGAGACCATCGAGTGTGGCGCCAATGAGGAGCAGTTCTTCATCGTGGAAGCCAGCAGTCAGACCTATCCGATCACCTACAGATGGTTTGTGGACGGGGCGGAACAGCCTGGCTTCAGCGATTTCATCTTTAGTTACAGCTTCGGAATTGGAAGCCACACTGTGAGTTGCGGGATGACAAACGCGGACTGGGCCCACACCGTGACCTGGGATTTAAATGTCCAGGCGACATATAACAGCGATCCGGAAGTTCCATCGCCCACTTATCTGACACTCAGCCCCAATCCCTTTAAAGAGGGCACCCGCGTAGACTGGAAAAGCCCGTCAAATGATGATCTGAGCATCTACGACCTGAAGGGACGCCTGATCAGAAAGATCTCTGGAGCTTCTGGCAGCTTTGTCTGGGATGGCAGTGACAGCCGAGGAAACCGCTGTCCTGCTGGGATTTATCTCTTTAAGGCAGGGGAGCGAACCGAGAAAGGACTCTTGCTGAAATAGGGGCTCAGGGCTTGACGCCCAGTTCCTGAAACAGCTGTTCCAGTTCAGCCTTGAGCCGCTGAGCGGAATAGCGGTCGCTGATATCCTGCCAGGCCTGAGCTGTGATTCGGTCGCAGAGCTCTGGATCTTCCAAAACCTTCATCAGGCAGCTGGCGAAGCCGTCTTTGTCCTGATGAGCAAAGAGCCAGCCGCTTTGGCCGTCTTTGATCAGATTGGGAACCCCACCCACTTGTGAAGCCAGCACCGGTACGCGATTGGCCATCGCTTCGATGATGGCAACCGGGGTTCCTTCGTTCAGGGAGCAGAGCAGCAGGGCATCCATGTCAGCATACAGTGGTCTGAGGTCTTTGATGAAGCCTGTAAAGATGATCTTCGCCTCCAAACCCAGTAGTCGGACCTCAGCTTTGAGGGATTCGCTGAGCTCTCCATCTCCCACAAAGGCAAATATCACGTCATCGCGTTCTTTCAGAACCCGGCGGGCGATATCGATGAAACTAAACGGGTTTTTGATCGCGGTCAGCCGCCCCACAAAGCCCACCAACTTCGTCTCCACGGGAATTCCAAGCGCGGCTTTGAACATTCCCCGGTGAGAGTCATCATGGATGATTTTGCCAAATTCAAAGCCAAGATGGATGACCCGCAGATTATCGGCCGGGCAGATATTGAAGCTGAGCAGTTCGTCCCTTTGTTGATCGCTGATGGCGATAATGCGAGTGCTGATTCTGGCTAGAGCGCGTTCCAGATTGATGGAAACGAGGCTCATGAGCTTGCCAAAATATCCCCGGAAGTTGTTGCCATGGAAGGTATGCAGGATCACAGGCACACCCGCTAAACGAGCGGCCACTCTTCCCACCAATCCAGCTTTGGCGGTGTGGGTATGCACGATGTCAGGACTCAGTCTGCGGATGATTTTATACACTTTGGGGATCAGCAGCAGGTCCTGCAAGAGGTTGATGCTGCGCCCCATGGTGGGCAGGTTGATCATCGGAAAGTCATATTCCTTGGCCAGATAGAGCATGTCGCTCTCATTGGATTCCACATCGCCGTAGAGGACCGTGGAGCTGTAAACTCCACCCTGAAACATCTGAGAAATCTCCACCACATGGATAGAAGCGCCTCCAATGTTCAGACGGGTGATGATATTGAGGATCTTGATCATGAGATGCCTGTCATCTGTTTTATAGCCTGAAGCGTTTCTTCGACGGTGATGGCGTTTATGCAGCGGTAGCCATAATCGCATGTTCTCTGGTTGCAACCGCTGCAGGGAAACTCGTGAAAGATCCAACGGCTCTGCGTGCCCAGCGGACCACTGATGTGGGGGAAATTGGGACCCAGGAGGCCAAGCGTGGGCACTCCAGCCAGAGCGGAAATGTGCATGGGGCCTGAATCGTTGCCAAGAAAGAACCTGGCGGCTGAGATCAGCTCAAAGCTCTCCACGAGGCTCATACCACCCGCCTTATCGATAATGGCCTTGCTTTTAGAGAAGGCCCTAATCCTCAGATTGATAGCCTTATCGGCTTCATCGCCAATCAGATACACCGTGTCCACATAAGCGCTTTGCAGCAGCCAGTCTGCCACCTTGCAGAAGTTATCCTCTTTCCAGCGACGTCCCGGAAACCGCGCTCCGGCATGGAAAACAGCGTAGTTCCGCGCTTCTTTGAGCCTGGGAATACTCAGAGACGTCACTTCCAGATGCGGAATCCCCAAAGCCGCGGAAATCGCTGCCGGCCTTTGGGCAAGGTGACAAAGCCGCATATCCTGGCGGAAGCGGTTGACCCTGATTCCAGCGGCTTCTAGTGTGAAGCTGTTCAAATAGCGGTTTGTGAAACTCAGATCATTCACGTAACCGATAATGGCGCGGGCGTTTGACAAGATCGCCAGGATGGAATTGCGGGTCAGCCATCCGGGGATGATGATCAGGTCGCAGTTCAGCTTCCAGAGCTCTTTAAACGTAGTCCAGTAGTCCTGATGGGCAATATACTTATCAAATTGGAAGTAGTTACGCTGCAGATCACAGAAGGGAGCCGGAAAGCAGGCTGTGAGGACAGCCTGAGGATAACGAGCCCGCAGCTCGCGAAAGAAGTAGCTGTCGCAGAGGATGTCTCCCATCCCGCTCAGATAGAGGACGCAGATGCTCTTGGGCTCCAGCTTGGAGAAGCGGGTGAAAGCCTGACGGATTTTCCACAGCAGCCACACTAGCGGCATCACCATGATTTTTAAGTAGTTGCGCGCTTCACTCATACAAGGCAGCCAGTCGTTCCGTGAGATAAGAGCGTCGAAAGTTTTGCAGGATATCAGGCCGGCAGCGATAACTTTCCGGGTGCTCCAGAAGTCTTTTCAGAGCAGGGATGATCGCTTCTGAATCCTGCACCCAGACATACACTCCGGCACCGCTGGTTTCGATCAAGTCCTTCACCAGGCCCTGTTTAGGTCCCAGGGCCAGAATGGGAGGGCCAAGTCTAAGCAGTTCAAACACCTTGCCGGTATAGACTCCTTCTGAGACCTTGTCATCATTGAGCAGCAGCAG
>JAGOIY010000166.1 GCA_017995405.1 Candidatus Cloacimonadota bacterium | reverse complement strand
TGGGCCTCAGTTGCGGCAAAAAGAAGCCTCAATCCCAGTCTCCTCCCGTGGCCCAGGTGAGTGAGGACATCCTCCGTCAGGATGCCTTCCGCAGCACCTTTACGGATGAAGAGTGGAACGCCATGGACTCCGCGCAGCGCAAGAAATACGTGGAGGATTGGGTAAACCTCACGCTTTTGGCCCAGGAAGCCGACGCTTTGGGGATCAGCAAAGAGCCGGAAGTGCGGCAAAAGCTGGATTACGCCAGCAAAAAAGTGAAAGCCAATGCCTTGATTGCCAGACGTTTGGCAGATATCAAGATCAGCGAAGACGAGCTTTTCAATTACTATCGCATCCACCAGGCCGATTTTACGGGCAAGATGTTGGAATATAACGTGCAAAGGATTTATCTCAAGGATCAGCCTTCCGCCACAGCGCTGTTGGAAAGGCTGAAAACCGGGCTCGATTTCAACGAGGCGGTGCGCACCAGCTCCCGTGAAAACCTGCGCGAACAGCTTGGCAACATGGGCTTTGTGAGTCCAGCCGACACGCTGTTCTGGCAGCAGGCCCGCTCCCTCAAAGATGGGGAGTTTGGCATGTTTGCCGCTGACGGAGGCTGGTATCTGATCCGTCACACCGGCACCCGGGAAGGCGAACAGGATGCCGGCTTTGAGGAATTCCGCTCCGAAATCCGGGAGCGTATCCTCTCCGAGCGCCAACGCCAGGTCTATGACGAGCTCCTGCGCGAGCTCAAGGCCAAAAACAACGAAATATACTACTATTAGGAAACTTACATGAGAAAGACCCTCTTACTGCTCCTGCTGCTGAGCCTGGCCATTGCCCTGCCGGCCACGGAACTCCTGGACCGCATCGTTGCCAAGGTGGGCAGCGAGATCATCCTGATGAGCGACATCCAAAAGCAAATGCTCCAGATGCAGGCTTCCGGGCTCCCCAAGGAAAGCATCAACCCCAGCGACGTCATTCAGGAGCTCATCGAGCAGCGCCTCATCCTCCAGAAAGCCAAAGAACTGGATATCAAGCTCAATGAAGACGCCATCCGCAAATATGCCGACGGCTATATCAAGCAGATCAAAGACCGCTACCCCAGCGAAGAAGAATTTAAGAAAGAACTGGCCGCCAGCCAGATCACTGAAAACGAACTGCTGGAATTCTATGTGGAAATGCTGAGGGACAACGCCCTCACGGAACAGCTCGTGGAGCGCTTTGTGACCTCCAAGGCGGTGGTGACCGAGACCGAAATGCTCTCCTTTTACGAGGCGCACAAGGACAGCCTGGCCGTCAAACCCGTCACCTGGGAGACCGGGATGATCCTGCGCAACGTGGTGGCCAGCAAGGAAGCCATTCAAGCCCGTCTGGACGAGATTCGCGCCATCCAGCAGCGGGTCATGAACGGGGAGGATTTTGCCACTCTGGCGGCTGAAACCAGCGACTGTCCTTCCAAAGCCAGAGGGGGAGATCTGGGCTTCTTTAGCAAAGGCATGATGGTCAAACCCTTTGAGGACGCGGCTTTCAAGCTCAGCGTGGGTGAATACAGCGACGTGGTGCGCAGCGAATTTGGCTTTCACCTCATCAAGGTGGAGGAAAAACGCGGCGAGGAAATCCGCGCCCGTCATATCCTCAAGATCATTCAGCCCACCCTGCAGGACAGCCTGGACGCCTCGGCCACCATGGAAAGCGTGCGGGAACGCCTCCTGAATGGCGCTCCCTTTGGAGAGCTGGCCGCGGTCTATAGTGAGGACCTGGAGTCGGTCGATGAGGGTGGGATCATCGGTGAATTTGATGAAAACGGTATGCCGGAGCTCTTTAAGAACGTAATTATGGCCACCCCGGTGGGACAACCCACCCAGGTGCTGGAAAACGAGGGTATGCTCTATATCTTTATGCGGCTCAAGGAACTGCCTCAGCGCCTCTACAGCTATGACGAGGTCAAGGACGAGGTGGGGCTGATCCTTTCGCGCCAGAAACAGATGCAGGCCTACGAAGAATGGATCGCCACCCTGGCCAAAGAATCCTGGGTGCAGGTATTGCAATGAAGCCAGACCGGCTCTCAGACCCGGTCAATATGATCGCCAGCCTCTTTGGCACCGGCTTTCTTCCCAAAGCTCCAGGCACCTGGGGCACGGTTTTCGCTCTGGCACTCTATCTGGTGTTGCCTTCCGCCTTGTTTGCGGGACCGGCCAGATGGTGGTTCACGGGAGCTTTGCTGCTGTTCTGCCTCTTCAGTGTGTGGATCAGCAGCCTGGCCGAGAAACGTCTGGGCCATGACGCTCCCCAGATTGTGATTGACGAATTATGCGGCTTTTTTGTGAGTGTCCTCTGGTTGCCGAAAGGCATCCTGCTGGGCCTCTGGGCCTTTATCCTCTTCAGGGCCTTTGACATAGCCAAGCCACTCGTGGTGGGCTGGGCCCAGAAACTACCCAAAGGTTGGGGAGTGGTGGCAGACGATCTGGCCGCCGGGCTCATAGCCAATCTCATCCTGCAAGGCCTCACCCGCCTGGCACCATTATTCTTTAGCTTATAGGAGAACCAATTATGCTATACACCTTACTGCAAGCCGCTGCCCCAGCCCAGACCGGAGGCGGCAGCTCTTCCATGATCTTCTTGATGATCGGCATGTTTGCCATCATGTATTTCCTCATGATCCGCCCCCAGCAAAAGAAGCAGAAAGAGCTGCAAAAGATGCTGGACGCCCTTCAGGTGAACGATAAGGTCATCACCACCTCCGGGATCTATGGACGCGTCGCTGCCATCAAACCGGACAAAGGTATCGTAGTCATCGAGATCGACGACACCAACCACATCAAGGTGGATTTCCAGCGCTCAGCCGTGGCCGCGGTGATCACTGCCGGAGCTGAACCGCCTCAGGCATAACCTTTTAAATATGAAAGACAAGCCCGAATTGCTGCCCATCCGGATCATCGGTGACGCTGTCCTCAGGCAAAAAGCTGAGTCGGTGGGGCAGATCACAGACGAGATCAGGGATTTTGCCGCCGACCTCGTGCATACCATGTATCTGCGGGACGGAGTAGGCCTGGCCGCTCCTCAGGTGGGCCGCTCCCTCCGGATCTTTGCCGTGGACCCTTGGTGGGGACGCGAAGGCCGCCAAAAAGAACCCCTCGTGCTCATCGATCCCGTGATCGAAAGCTCCGCCGGCGAATGCGTCAACGAAGAAGGCTGCATCAGCATTCCAGGCATCTATGCCGATGTAGCGCGGCCTTCATCCATCACGATCTCCTTCACCGGACTGGATGGCCAGCGCCGCAAGCTGGAACTCGATGGCTTTGCCGCCATCGTGATGCAGCACGAATATGACCATCTGGACGGGGTGCTCTTCACGGACCGCGTTTCCTCCCTCACCAAGCTCAAGCTCAAGCGCCGCATTAAAGAGCTGGAAAAACAGACCGTGGACGGTGTGAATATCCGCCATGAGCTTCCGGACGCCGATCCGGAGCAGCATTCGTCGTTATGAGACGT
>JAGOIY010000165.1 GCA_017995405.1 Candidatus Cloacimonadota bacterium | reverse complement strand
ATTGACAACCGTTTCAGCCCCGGAAATTGATGCCCCAAGTTTACACATGGGAGGACAGATGTCCGAAATCCTGATCACCAGAAGCAGAGGAAGCATCGTGGAATGCGTGCACTTTGGCGATGTCGCCGTAGTCGGTCCTGCTGGCAAGCTAATCGCCAGTTGCGGCGATGCGGATAAATACACCTATTTCCGGTCTTCCGCCAAACCGATCCAGGCTTTGAACCTGATAATTTCCGGTGCCGCGGAGCGATATGGCATCAATGACCAGGAACTGGCGCTGGTCTGTGCTTCGCATTACTCCGAGGACCAGCACCTTGAGACGGCCAGGAGCATTCTGGCAAAAGCCGGTCTGGATGAGAGCTATCTGAGGTGCGGCGCGGCCAGGTCCATAAAGCCGGAAATAGCTTTTTCCCAATCAGAAGCTGGCATCCCGCCTCAGAGGATCAAGAGCGACTGCAGCGGAAAACACAGCGGTATGCTGGCCACCTGCGCTCATAAAGGCTACCCGCTGGACACGTATCTGAATCCCGAACATCCTCTCCAGCAAGAACTTATCGCCATCGTTTCGGAAGTCTGCGATTATCCTGTTGAAAAGATAGGCGTGGGAGTGGACGGTTGTGGAGTTCCGGTGTTTGCATTACCGATCCGCAATATGGCGCTCGCTTATGCCCGTTTTGCCGCTCCCGAAACCCTGCCAGAGCGATACCGGAGCGCCGCGATCAGGACCTTTGAGGCCATGAACGCTTATCCAGCGATGGTTTCCGGCACGGGAGGCTTCTGCACGGCTTTGATGCAGGCCACGGGTGGCAGAATGATCGGAAAGGTAGGCGCCATGGGCGTTTACACGATCGGGATCAAGTCTGCCAGGTTGGGCATCGCTCTCAAGATCGGCGACGGCAGTCCCGGAATGGCCCAGGTGGCTGCCATGCATGTTCTTAGGGAACTGGACCTGCTCACAGAAGCGGAATACGAACGATTGGAATCATTCCACCGGCCACCCGTGCTAAACGATGAAGGATTGCGGGTGGGAGAAGTGAGAGCGGTGTTTAGCCTTAAGAAGAACGGCTGAGGATACTCAGATTCCCTTGGCGCAGAGCCGTTCCCAGGGTTTTTGGAGGGTGTATTCCATCAGGACGCGCTTCAGGCCGCTGAGACCATCGGGGACGCGATTGGCGTATTCCTGGAGGGCGAGGTAAATCTCGAAGATCAGATCTGATTGGGTCGCGACCTCTTTGAGAATGGCGATGCCCTCTTCCACGACAGCGGTATCGGTGAACTGCATGAGGTTGCTGTTGCAGATCAGGTGGGTGATCTTGAGTTTGGATGAAAACTCCAGCATGGTCTGCATCGTGAGGACCTCTTCCACATTGGATGTGAAGGGCCGGCGGGTATTGACCACAAAGTGCATCTCATAGCTCCGGGCTTTGATGGCGTCCACAAATCTGCCCAGGGTGCGGCACCCGGCTGGATCGCCTCCCACGTCCAAAACCACTGTCCTGGAGTGATTTTCGATGGCGCCTTTGATGCGGGGTGAGATCATCGGCAGATCGGCATGCTTAAACTCCCCGTCGGGAGCGATGACTTCGATGCCCAGGGCGGCAAAATCATCCCGCACGTCGCGGCTGCGGAAATAGGGATTGACGACATCCATATCGGCCAGGACTACATCCTGGCCCTGGTCTTTCAAGCTGCGCGCCAAATGGATGGAATATTCACTCTTACCGCTGCCATAGGCCCCGATGACGATATATAAGGCTTGCGCCATGTTTTGCTCCTTAGTTGATACCCAGTTCGCGCCTGACGGCCTGGCCCAGTTGCCGGTAGTCCATAAAGGCCTCGTCGGCCAGGGCTTTGATCCGCTCCCAGAAAGGCTGGCTGTCTTCATCGTAGATGGCAAAGGTCCGCATCCCGGCAGTTTTGGCGGCCTGGACTCCCGTGAGGGTATCCTCGACGGCCAGGCAGTTTTGAGCCGGGACCTGCAGAGCGTCCGCGCATTTTAAATATATGTCTGGCCAGGGTTTACCCATCAGATGCATGTCCCCGGTAATGGCGCAGTGAAAGTGTTGCCAGATGCGGTTGGCGCTCAGAACGGTCTGGGCCAGTTCATAGGAATTGCTGGTGCCGAGGCCGATTTTGATGCCTGAGGCGGCTATCTCCGCAACCAGTTCACCCGCTCCGGGCTTGAGAGAAACGTCGTGAGTATAGTGCCAGCGCACCATTTCGGTCCATTCGCTCATGACGCTTTCCACGCTGTCGGGCAGCCGGAAACGGTCTATAAAGTATTGGGCCGTTTGGATAAAACTGTTGCCGGACGGTAGGTGGTCAAAGAGGTCACCCGGCACCTCGATGCCGCGTTTATTGAGGAATTCCGCATCGACCCGGCGCCAGAGCAGCATGGAATCGATGAGGGTACCGTCCAGATCGAAGATGATAGCTTGATAATTCATGGGAGGCAGTATTCTGATGGGGGCCTATCCGTCAATCAGATTCGGAAGAAGGCGATTTTGTCCGGATAAAATAAATGGAGCGGGAAACGGGACTCGAACCCGCGACTTCAACCTTGGCAAGGTTGCGCTCTACCAACTGAGCTATTCCCGCTTGGTACCAGAGGCCGGAATCGAACCGGCACGAGCTTGCGCCCGAGGGATTTTAAGTCCCTTGTGTCTACCTGTTCCACCACTCCGGCAGACCGTGAAAGCGTTGGAGGCGACACCCGGATTTGAACCGGGGATGGAGATTTTGCAGACCTCTGCCTTACCACTTGGCTATGTCGCCTGAAAGATCTGGAGCGGGAAACGGGACTCGAACCCGCGACTTCAACCTTGGCAAGGTTGCGCTCTACCAACTGAGCTATTCCCGCTCGTTCTTGCTATGAGGTTCCAAGTTTTGCAGAGGCCTGTTCTTGTCAATCAAAAAGTCTGCGAATCCCCAAACACGCAGGCTTCAAAGCGATAGAGACGAGCGCCTTCCTCTTCCCAGGCTTTGGGTTGCAGGCCGGCCTTCTGGCAGATGTGGAGCAGAAAAGTCTTGCGGTCCCAGTGCCACTCCAGCGCCACCTGCGGCAGCAGTAAACCCGAGCCCCAGGGATGTTCAAGATAGAGGCCGTCGCGCCCCACCTCAACCTCGGAAGTGTCTGTCACGGCTATCATTGGCCCCAACACGGATATCTCGATCTCGAGGTCTTCCATCTCATCGATGGCCAGGGGAGGGAAACGGCTGTCTCGAAAAGCGGCCGCCTGGGCCATTTCCACCACGCTCTCCGTGATACTTTTATGGCCTTTCACATAGCCAATGCAGCCTCGTAGCTCGCCATGCCGGTGCAGGGACACAAACAAGCCCAGTTTCTGGCTAAACAGCTTGTCTTGCGGCACAGCAATCTGCTGATGCTCAAATCTGGCCCGGATGGCTGATCTGGCCAGGGCGAGGAGTTCTGTTTGTTGCGCTTTGGTAAGTTTCATATTTGATATGTTCTCGGTT